>NZ_QRCA01000020.1:0-64327 GCF_009833115.1 Nitrosomonas sp. GH22 | reverse complement strand
GAGACAATCATCCAGCGGTAGAAGCGTATGTTTGCGAAACGCCACAACAGCGGCTTCTTCTTCCAGACGTAAAACAGTCGAGTGCGACTCTTTGGGGCCCATCGGTGCATCGTGGGTGAATTCCCGCTTCCGCCACTTCGCTACCGTTTTTGGATTAATCCCATGCCGCTTGGCCAGAACATTCAGACTCTCTTGACTATTTTGTATCGCTCGACGCACCGCCGCTGTCGTGCGGGCGCTTCCGTGTAATATCTGTCCCATAAATCATCCCTCCGTAGCTGGTTATATGTTACACCAGCACACCGTGGGACTAAACATCCTAAGACCCTTAACTAAATATCTTTTAATAACTTTTAAATTCATTTTTATCACAAATTATTTTTTGCAACAGATCTGAAAACATGGCCCAGTTCATCAACAGCAAAGAAAGCATCGTCACCGAAGCCGTCGATGGCCTGATCGCGGCGTCTGGCGGTAAGCTGGCGCGGCTCGACGGCTATCCGCATATACGGGTGGTTGTACGCAATGACTGGGACAAGTCCAAGGTCGCGTTGATTTCGGGAGGTGGATCAGGCCACGAACCGGCACATGCGGGTTTCGTCGGGGAAGGGATGCTGACGGCTGCGGTGTGCGGCGACATCTTCGCCTCGCCGACAGTCGATGCAGTACTGGCAGGCATCCTTGCCGTGACAGGATCGTCCGGTTGCCTGCTCATCGTCAAGAATTATACCGGTGACCGATTGAATTTCGGGCTGGCGGCTGAGCGCGCTCGCCAGTTTGGCTTAAATGTCGAGATAGTTATCGTCGACGATGATGTGGCGTTGCCAGGCTTGCCCCAAGCCCGCGGCGTTGCTGGCACGCTTTTTGTCCACAAGATAGCCGGCGCGTTGGCCGAAAATGGTGCCGACTTGGCGCACGTCGCCGCGGCCGCACGCAAGGTTGTGTCAAAGACAAAAAGTATTGGCATGTCGCTCAGCACCTGCACCATCCCAGGTTCACCAAAGGAAGATCGCATCCCGCCCGGCATGGCCGAGCTTGGGCTTGGCATTCACGGTGAAGCCGGAGTTGAGCAGGTCGAGTTCAAGGGCGCGAGCGAAGCTGTCGCTGCCATGGTCGAGCACCTGTCAGTTGCAATGGAAGAAAAGCCGCATGTCGCTATGGTCAACAATCTCGGCGGCACGTCGATCATCGAGATGTCGATCATCCTCAACGAAATCCAGCGGTCAGCGATTGGCGAGCGGATAACCCACGTCATCGGGCCGGCGGCCATGATGACATCTCTCGACATGCACGGCTTTTCGATTTCGGTCTATCCTGCCGACGATACCGAGATCGCCCTGCTCAAGCAGCACACGCCGCTGGCAGCATGGCCGCGGGTCTCCCGGCTGGGCCAGGTCGCTATTCAGGCGCTTCCGGACGGCCTGACGCCTGTCGTTCCGATGCCCTCGCAGCACAAGCCGACCAGGGAGTTCCTGACCAGATGCTGCGAGGTTCTGATCGCCGCTGAGAACGACCTCAACGCGCTCGACGCGAAGTCAGGCGATGGCGACACCGGAAGCACGCTAGCCGGCGCGGCACGCGCCCTGATCAGCGCCATGGACCGATTGCCGCTTGCCGACCATACCCAACTCTATCGCGCTATTGGCTTGGAGCTTTCCAAAACCATGGGAGGCTCGTTCGGTGTGCTCCTCGCGATCTTCTTCGCCGCAACGGGCGACGCCGCGTCAAGCGGCTTGCCAATGTACGAAGCGTTGCAGGCCGGACTGCGGAGAATGCAGGAGATCGGCGGGGCACGTCCGGGTGATCGCACCATGGTCGATGCCCTTGCGCCGGCTCTTGATGCCCTGGAAGAGAGCCTGTCCGAAGCGGCGAAAGCCGCGCGTGCAGGTGCCGATCGCACTGCCCACATGAGTGTGGCGAATGTTGGTCGCGCTTCCTATGTCAATGCCAAGCATTTGGTCGGTCACGCTGATCCAGGTGCTGAGGCGGTCGCGCGACTGTTTGAACACTTGGTCTAATTTTAGATAGTAAGCATCTATTTAAAACATGTAATGAAACTACGTCACTATCAGATCCGCTGTCAGACGAATGAGATTGTTAACGTCCCAGGCCAAAATCCCTTGCCTGCTATTTCGAAGGTGGTACTGCTTTCTCATGAAACCTAATGCCTGAATTAAGCCGCGCCACGAAGCGACATCAGCTTATTGCCAGCCAGTCACTTCGTAACCTTTTTCACGTAAACAGCGGTTTACAAAATTCATATAGGCTGAAGCTGGCTGCGACGTACCAGAACCAAACATACCTGACAATAATCCCCAGGTAGCGCCGCTGGCAGCACCAACCATAGCGCCACGTCCGGGAGCACCAGCAATGGCTCCGCCAACTGCTCCACTGGCTGCGCCGGCGCCTGCACCAACAGCTGTTCTTCTTGCTGTATTGCCAGTGCTTCCGCTTCCTTCCCTTGCTCCGGCTGATTCAGCTAGTTGTCTGCATTCTCTGATATCCCGGTCTGCAATAGTTCTTCCGACAGACTGATAGTAAGTATTGGGATACAGCACAGGCTGATAGCTTGCACAGGCAGACAGTCCTGATAGTACTATTCCGATTCCCACTATTTTTCCTGATGTGCTGATCATAGTATTCCACTCCTGATTTCTGATATTAGCGTTCAACTGGTGTGATTTTGATTGTCTTAAGCTCTTTTCCCCGCTGAAATTGCAGCACTACTTTTTCTCCTGCTTTCATGGTTGTGAGAATAGCTGCATACGACTTCAGGTTGGTGATGGGTTGTCCTGCCAGCTCAATCAAAATATCGCCCGGCTGTAGCTGCGCTTGTTGTGCCGGGGAATCGGCAATAATATCTTCCACTCGTACACCCTCCCCCTGCCAGGAAAAATCCGGCACGGTGCCAAGGCTGATTTTACGTTTGGCATTTGTCTGCGCAGGCGTCTGTGTTAAACGGGATGGCTGTGTATCAAGCATGGCGGTCAGCGGCTCGATACGATTGGCTAGATATTCAGCACCTTCTTTGAGAATGGCTGCCACTTTGATCAACCCGGCGGTATCGATTTTATCGACAGTATCGCCCGGCGCGTGGTAATCCTCGTGCGCGCTACCAAAGAACTGGACTGCTGGTATTCCCGCCTTGATGAAAGCTGCCTGATCGCTGGAACCAAAATCGCTCGCCACAGGGTTGACAGGAATACCGGTAACAAAACTGGCACCCCGGAAAACATGCACTAGCTCACGTGCCGTACCCGTGCCAAACAGCGTGACGGGGTTATTTCCCAGTCGGCCAACGGTATCCAGATTGAGCATGGCAATGATTTTTTCCGATGGATAACCGGATAATGGATTGTCAAGATAATGGGTTGAGCCCAGCAGACCGGCTTCTTCACCGGTAAAAGCAATAAAAATGATAGTACGTTGCGGTTGCCATTTGGTTGCAACCTGCCGTGCCAGTTCGAGCATGACGGCAATACCGCTGGCATTATCATCCGCACCATAATGAATCTTGCCACGATTGGCGGCGCGTACATCTGGCCAGCCCATACCAAGGTGATCATAATGCGCGCCAATCACCAGACTTTGCCCGTCCAGTTGCGGATTAGTGCCTGGCAGAATGCCGATGACGTTACGCAGTGCGATTTTGCCTTTGGGCACGCCAACATCCTGCTGCCAAGTCTGAAAATAGCTTTTACCTTCTCCTCCGGGTTGCAACCCTGCCTGCTGGAATTGTTGTGCAATATACTCCGCTACCTTATCCAGCTCTGGGCTGCCCAGCTCGCGCCCCTTGAATGCTTCGCTGGCCAGAAATGTAATATCCTTCAACATGCGACTTTCTGAAAACAACGGCGGCAATTCTGCCAATGCATGACGCGGTGCCAGTGTACCGACGTGATTCGAGGTAAACGTCGCGTTATCTTTTTGGGTGATCAGCTGCGTCAGCGGTGAATGGGTGATTGGCCATTGCCCCTTGCTGATGTTATTCAGCTCATCTCCTTCAAATACCAGATAGCTGTATTTGCGGTAATGCGGCAATTTTCTGGCCAGTTCTGCAATCGCTGCGGGCTGATCGGCTGCCACCCATAGCAGGGTTAAATCCGGATTGGTCGGTTGGCGTGTGGTCAGTACCACAGCGTGCCTGCTCTGTTGCCAGATTTTACCGCTTAGCTGCAGTGTGCCTTCTTTTCTGGCTACGCCTTGCTCTGCCAGGGAATCAATCAATTGGTTGCTGAACTTGTTTTGCCAGCCCAGAACCCAGATTGTGCGATCAGCAGGCAATGCTTGCAGTTGATCATCCCGGACAATTTCCAGCGAACCGGCTTGCGTTTTCTGCCAATTAGTGGCCAGCGATTGATAAGCTTGCATCAGTTCTTCACTGACGTTGGAAGGCAAGATCAGCAAGGGGGTTTCTGCACCAAAACCTTGCGATAAGGCGGAAGGAATCTCGCGATTATCCAAACGCCGGAATACATCAAACTGGGGATCAATATCAATACGTACCGGACGTGCCGGGAAATCCATTTCAATAACATTACCTGGCTGATCGATTTTAATTTGACTCTGTCGAGCAGCCGTTTCCCCTTCCAGATGAATTGCCACCGGCACACTCAATTGATAAGGAACACCTGGTTGGGTTTGCTTAACAACGGCTTTAAGCCTGAACCCATTGCCTACAGGTTCAGCCTGGGCGCTTTCCAGCAGCAGATCAGGCGCACCACTCTGATACACCCATTGCTGAAAGAACGAAGAAAAATCCCTGCCGGTTTGGGTATTAAAAGTTGTCAGCAGATCTTCAAACGTGGCTTGTTTGAACTGGTATTGCTGGTAGAAGGTGCGCAGCACCCGGGTAAAGTCTTGATCCCCCAGCTCCTGCCGCAACATGTGAAACAGCATCATGGTTTTGCCATAACCAATGGCTTCCGTACTGGGACTATGGCGCGAAGTAAACTGGACAATTGGAAAATCCTTTTCCTTGTTGACAAAATCAGCATATTTTTGCAACACATCGCGACGGTATTCTTCTCCCTTGCCACTCTGTTCGCTGACGAGATGATCGGCCAGATAAGCAGTCAATCCTTCTGACCAATTACCTTTGCGGTAATCAACAAATACGCCGTTACCCCAGTAGTTATGCAAAATTTCATGCGGATAGGAGGTATGCAGAATGAAAGGAAAACGCACGACTCGCGGTCCCAGCAAGGTAAACGAAGGCATGCCGTAACCGGTTTCCCAGAAGTTTTCGACCAGTGCAAACTTTGCATAGGGGTAAGGCCCGATCAGCTTGCTGTACATGGCGATGTATTGCCCGGTGGCATCCAGATATTTTTGTGCCAATGCCTCATCCGCGCTGCGTAGATAAACATAGGCCTCGACCGGCCCGGCTGTTTGCTGGTAACGCTGATAGCGCCCGGCAACCAGATAAATATCATCCTGCGGATGGTTTTCTTCCCAGATAACATGCCGGGTGGTTGCTGTGGTCTGCTCCTGCAACAGTTTTCCCTGGCTGACAACATCCCAACCGGCTGGCAGCTGAATATTCAGGTGAAATGACACCATATCTTCATCAAACCGGGGATACCAGGCAGTTGAGTTGGCCAGAAACACGCCTTCTTCCGAAATCAATCCAGGCGAATAGCTAAAGCTGCGTGCGTATTCCAGACTGGGATCACGCACTGCATGGTGAATCTGTCCGTTAAAAGCCAGTGAGAAAGATTCCTGCCCTGCCGGTAACGTTATAGTGTAACGCTTCAGCGGTACCGGGCCGGCATAGCCCGCAACCACATCAGCTGTTCGGGCGACAATATCTACTCCTTTATTTACTGTAACCGATAAACCCGCATGCAAGCTGAATTCCAGACGAGTAGCTGCTGTTGGATTGAGCACATGTTTTGGGACATGAATCTGATCCTTGACCTGAATTTTCGAGGTGTCCGGCGAGAGTATGATTTCCATCCGGTGGTGAAATGTCTGGTCATTAGCCAGCACAAGCACACTACAAAGCAGGTTGATAAAGATGAAGCAGCACAGGATAAAAAAACGGATTGGGAGTGTCATAACTGATTAAAAATTATCGGAAACTGAATTGAATAGCGAACCAGATCGTTCGGGCTGGTTTGATGATTCTTTATTATGATGCCCTTGTAACGGGTGGGTTCGCTTACCTTTGCTTATCTTTTTACGGGAACTATGCTTAAATGATTTTTATTTACTGACGAGGATTATGAACCAAATGAAAAATTTTACACAGCCAATCAACCTTTCCGGTGGCCTGCCATTTGCTCGTAATTTACTGGCAACCGCCTGTTTTCTTGTTATGGCTCAGGCAGGAGCAGCCGGTTTCATTACCGATGCCAAACAAGTTTCGGGGCAGGAAGTCAGGTCAGGTGAAGGGTATTACCGTGCTGATGGTAACTGGCTGGTTTATCAGGCAGAAGTTGCTGGTGAGAATCCTTTTTACCAGATTTATCTGAAAAATCTTGCCAACGAGAATGTGCAGCAGATTTCACCTGGTATTGGCAAAACCACTTGTTCGTGGGTACATCCTTCCCAGGAGAAGGTGTTGTTTTCTTCAACCCATGACGATCCCGAAGCCAAAGCCAAGATGGTTGCTGAGATTGAGCAAAGAAAATCTGGCCAACGCAGGGCGTATGCCTGGGATTATGACGAATTCTATGATATCTATGAAGCCGATTTTGAAGGTAAAAATATCAAAAATCTCACCAATACCAAAGGATATGATGCAGAGGCTTCCTGGTCGCCAGATGGCAAGCTGATTGCATTTGCCTCCAACCGCCGGGCTTACAGCGAGCCGCTTACCGAAGAAGAAACTGCACTGTTCAACAATAACCCTTCTTCCCTAATCGATATTTACATCATGGATGCAGATGGTTCCAATGTAAAAAGACTGACGCATACCAACCGCTATGACGGTGGCCCGTTCTTCAGTCCGGATGGAAAAAGGATCGTCTGGCGTCGTTTCTCGGAAAATGGGCAAGAAGCAGAAATATTCACCATGAATATTGATGGATCGGATCAAAAGCAACTTACCCGGCTCAATAAAATGTCCTGGGCACCTTTTTACCACCCATCCAATCAGTACATTATTTTCGCAGCCAACGTTGAGGGGCACCGGAATTTTGAGCTCTACGTCGTTGATGTTGACAGCAAGAAAGAGCCCGTACGAGTAACAGAGGAAGAAGGATTTGATGGTCTACCGGTATTTACACCGGATGGCCAGTACATCACCTGGACCAGCGATCGCACACCTGATAAAAAAGGCCATCTTTTTCATGGCAAATGGAACCATGAAAAAGCACTGGAAAGTCTGGGGTTGAAATAAATAACTATTGGTTAAAATCAGTGGTTGTTTAGTCTGGCTGACAGTTGTAAAAAATAAAACTGTCAGCCAACGTCAACCCAGCCCGGCTTCAGAACTCATTTCCCCGGCTGCTATCAACTTCTTCCGGGCTTACCAAACTGCCAAGATTTCCCCAGGTATTTCTGATGTAGGAAACCACCCAGGCAATTTCATTGTCGCGAATGATGTGCTGGAAAGGCGGCATGCCGTAAGGGCGCGGATTACCCGCCGTGACGGGAGGAAACCCGCCATACAGCACGCTGCGAATGGTGTTGTGTGGTGAAGTCATAGTAACATTACGATTACCTGCCAGCGGTGGATAAATGCCCGGCACGCCTTCTCCTGATTCACCGTGACAACCTTGACAATGTTTTTCATATACCGGTTTCCCCAGTGCCAGATATTTGCTGACTCGTTCCGGCATGGGTGGGATTTTTTTCAGTGCCTCATTCCTGCTACGCTTCTCACCAATAGATTGCAAGTAAACCGCCATGGCACGTATATCTTCAGGAGACAGATATTGCAGGCTTTGCCGAACAACAGTGGCCATGGGGCCGGAAGTTACCGCATGCTTGTTTATACCGGTGGACAAAAGTTTGACGATTTCATCTATTGACCATTCCCCTACCCCCGCTTCCAATGGAGAAATCAGCGAAGGGGCATACCAGTAGGTCCCCATGATTTCACCCCCTGCCAGCTTGCTATCCTGAGTGGCACCCCATACATTGCGCGGGGTATGGCAGGCATTACAGTGCCCAAGCCCTTGTACCAGATAGTTGCCGCGATTCCATTCTTCACTTTTGGAATTATCCGGCTCATGCACCCCCTCCTTAAAGTACCATGTCCGCCACAGGAACAGCAGAAACTGGTTATCGTAGGGCGGGTTGATCTTGTGTGGTGGATTGGTCTGCGCAACCGGCTTCAATGAACGCAGATAAGCGAACACGGCATCTGCATCCTCGCGCGTGACCTTTGTATATTCGGTATAGGGAAAGACGGGGTACAGATAGCTGCCATCGCGCGCTTTCCCGAAATGAAGTGCCTGCCAGAAATCTTCGCCACTCCAGCGGCCAATGCCAGTTTCATTATCCGGCGTGATGTTTGGTGTTACAAATTCACCAAATGGGGTTTTCAGTGTACGTCCGCCAGCGTAAGGCTCTCCGCCTCGGGTCGTGTGGCAGCCCATGCAATTCGCAGCACGCGACAGATATTCGCCACGCTTAACTTGCTCAGCATCTGGGGCTGGAAACTGGTTTGCTGCAACAACTGACAACGGTAACAACAGGCTCGCTGCAAAAACAATCATTTGCCGTTTCCCGGCAAATTTAAATTCATTTGACAATTTCATTGGATAAAGCCCTCTCCAGATAGAATCGTATGACAACGCTGCATAAGTTCCGGAGTCAGCTCTTCCATTTCTGCGGGCTCACCCGTTACTGGCTGGGTAGGCAGCCACATGGCCAACGCATTTACTTCCTCCTGCGTCATTTTTTTGGCTATTTCAGACATACAATCTGGTGTTTGTCCACGCATGATTCCACCGTTGCGCCAGCCGCCAAATTGAGCAGCCAGATAGGCATGCGGCAAACCCAGCAAACTGGGAATAAAGGGTTTCGTCCCTGTTAATGCCTTACCGTGACAAGCACTACAGGCGGGAATATCCCGGTCAGGGTCGCCCGAATGAATCAGTGTTTCCACTGCCTGTGTTTCATCGGGTGAAAGTGTGTTTGCTGTCGGTTGTGGATAGGAATATTTCAGGGAGGAGAAATAATGGGCAATTTCAAGCAGATAGTCATCAGACATATTTTCCAGCAAAATCGCCATTGCTTGGTAATAACGTCGCCCATCACGGAAATTGCGCAACTGATTGAATAGATAACCAGCAGGTTTACCCGCGATATGCGGATAATATGCATCCCGCCCTGCTCTGTCCTCATCACCATGGCAAATAATACAAGGCTTGACGCGCTGCTCCAGCGTATCAGGAATTTCAGATGCCCCCGGCTCTAGCGCATTGGCCAAGCCGACGATCGCCCATAATAGAATAAAAACAATAAATTTCATTTACACTCAACTGGTGAAAAGTTATCAAAATAAACGAAATACTCCTGCATTTTTATCTGAAAGTCCAGATTGGAATCAGGCCATTTTGCAGGATAGAAACACAAAGCCAACTATACTTTCAAAAGAACTGGTTAATAATTACCTTGCTGCCTGGTACCAGATAAGGATTGATACAACCCGCTTGATCATGCTGCGTATTGGCAGCCAATCCAAGTCTGTTGCAACATTACTACAGGCAACCGGGAACCAGTATGCAGCGTATATCACCGCCTGTAACCCCGCCAGCCAAATGGTAACGCCTGAAGAAAATCAGTCTGCCACGATCCAGTTATACGAGCAACTTGCCGGCTATTCAAAGCACATATACCCGGGAGAGAGTATCGATCCCGCCGGAGAATGGCCTGCCGAAGCAGGTTTTCTCGCATTGGGGATCGATCTTGCCACAGCCAGAACAATCGGACATGCGTTTGGACAGAATGCAATCATCTGGATGAATACTGACGCAATCTCCCGATTAGTTTTACTGCGCTGAAGAGACAGTTTCCTCAACAAGGATGCTACGCTTCAGCTCTTCTATTTCCGGCTCATTCAATGTTTCAGTTTCCAGTAATTGCTCCGCCGTTTGATCAAGCAACGGCCGATTCATATCCAGAATTTTAATCGCACGCTCAAGCGCTTGATCAAGTAGTGCACGTACTGTCAGATCGATCTTGTGAGCGGTTTCCTCACTATAATCACGGCTTTGTGGCATCGGGTAATTGGTTTGCAGATACGTCATTTGCTCCCGATCATAAACCACATTTCCGATTGCCTCGCTCATACCATAGCGCAACACCATCGCACGAGCGATATCAGTGGCACGTGCCAGATCATCGGAAGCGCCAGTGGAAATCTCACTGAATACCAGTTGCTCTGCCGCACGCCCACCCAGCAATACCGCCATCTTGTTTTCCAATTCTCTGCGCGTCATAAGATAGCGATCCTCGGTGGGGCGTTGAATGGTGTAACCCAGCGCCCCGATTCCGCGTGGAATAATCGAAACCTTATGGACTTCATCCGATCCAGGCAGAGCAAGCGCTACCAGGGTATGCCCCAGTTCGTGGTAGGCAACTGTACGCCTTTCATCAGGATTAATCAGTCGGTTACGTTTTTCCAGGCCAGCCACGATACGCTCGATTGCATTGTTAAAATCTTCCATGGTCACGGCTGTTGCATCACGTCGGGTCGCCAACAGCGCAGCTTCATTAATCAGATTAGCTAAATCTGCACCGGTAAAACCAGGCGTCAGCGCCGCTATCTGCTCGGTATTAACATCTGATGCCAACGTAATTTTACCAATGTGCACAGCCAGAATCTGTTGACGACCCTTTTTATCAGGCCGATCTACCAGTACCTGTCGATCAAAACGCCCGGCACGCAGCAAGGCAGCATCCAGGATTTCGGGACGATTAGTGGCTGCGAGCAAAACAATGCCACTGGAGGGATCAAACCCATCCAACTCGGCTAACAATTGATTCAGTGTCTGTTCTTTTTCATCATGGCCACCAAATCCACCTGCTCCGCGTGCACGCCCCAGCGCATCCAATTCATCGATGAAGATGATGGCGGGTGCCATCTGGCGTGCTTGCTCGAACAGATCACGCACTCTGGCGGCACCCACCCCAACGAACATTTCGACAAATTCTGAACCGGAAATCGAGAAGAACGGTACGCCTGCCTCCCCTGCTACCGCACGTGCCAGCAATGTTTTACCCGTGCCGGGTGGGCCAACCAGTAAAATGCCTTTAGGTGCTCGTCCACCCAGCCGGCTGTACTCGGCCGGATTTTTGAGAAAATTGACAATTTCAACCAGCTCTTCCTTGGCTTCGTCTACCCCTGCAACATTGGCAAATGTGACTTTAGTCTCTTTTTCCACATAAACCTTGGCGCGACTTTTGCCAATCGACATCAATCCACTCCCCATTACTCCTTTACTCATCCGACGGATGATAAACAGCCAGATACCGATAAAAATTGCCATCGGCACTATCCAGGAAAGAATATCGCGCAACCAGGTGCTTTGCACCACGCCAGTATAGGTAACACTATGTTTGTCTAGCATCTCCGCCAGATCCGATTCAACCCGCGTGGTGACAAATTCGGTAAATTTTTCACCAGAAGTATCCTTGAGTTTGCCAAAGATCTGTTGATCAGTAATAGCTACTTCCGCTACCTTGTCCTCCTCCAGTAATGTCTGAAAGCGACTGTAGGGAATTGGCTCAATTTTTGTATATTGTGTGTAAAGATTTTGGATGAAGAGAATGCTGGTTACCGCGATCAACACATACCAGAAGTTAATCTGTGTCTTCTTATCCACCGGTGACTGGTTTTTCATGAATCCTCCTTTGTTTGTCTGATTTTATTTTTTCAGAAATCGGGTTCGCAAGTTGCTAAATCATACCCAATTTTGTCGATCTAAAACCGAGAAGTGGTACACTTACCTTTCATCCGGCCTTTCGCAAAGAACTAGATTACACGGCCGTGTCAGTCACATACAATGACTGCTTTCATCAAACTTCTCCTAAAAGGATGATCTCCGTCATGAAAACACATGCAGCAGTTGCCTGGCAGGCTGGCCAGCCCCTTACCATTGAAGAGGTTGATCTTGCCGCTCCGCGCGCGGGAGAGGTGCTGATTGAAGTCAAAGCCACGGGTATCTGCCATACTGATTACTACACACTTTCCGGCGCTGATCCGGAAGGCCTGTTCCCTGCAATTCTTGGCCACGAAGGTGCCGGAGTTGTGGTTGAAACGGGTACAGATGTCAAATCGCTGCGCCCGGGTGATCATGTGATTCCCTTGTACACACCGGAATGCCGGGAATGCAAGTCTTGTCTTTCGCGTAAAACCAACTTATGTCAGGCGATCCGTGCGACACAAGGGTGCGGCCTGATGCCGGATGGCACTTCGCGCTTCTCGCTCAACGGCAAACCCATTATGCACTATATGGGCACTTCAACTTTTTCTAACTACATCGTTGTCCCTGAGATTGCTCTGGCTAAGATTCGTGAAGATGCCCCTTTTGACAAAGCCTGCTACATCGGCTGCGGGGTGACCACCGGTATTGGTGCGGTATTGTTCACCGCCAAAGTAGAAACGGGTGCAAACGTCGCTGTATTCGGGCTAGGCGGCATCGGCCTGAATGTTATTCAGGGTGCGCGCATGGTCGGTGCGGACAAGATTATCGGAGTTGATATCAATCCGGAGCGGGAAGCATTAGGCCGACAATTCGGCATGACCCATTTCATCAACCCGAAGGAAGTAGAAAACGTGGTGGATGCAGTAATACAGCTGACGGATGGAGGTGCAGATTACAGCTTTGAATGTATCGGCAATACCACTGTTATGCGCCAAGCGCTGGAATGCACACACAGAGGCTGGGGGCGCAGTATCATTATTGGTGTAGCAGAAGCTGGCGCCGAGATCAGTACCCGCCCATTTCAGCTGGTGACTGGTAGAAAATGGGAGGGTACTGCTTTTGGTGGCGCACGTGGCCGCTCGGATGTACCACGTATTGTTGACTGGTATATGGAGGGAAAAATCAGTATTGATCCGCTGATTACACACACCCTGAAACTGGAAGACATCAACGAAGGTTTCAAATTGATGGAAGCCGGAAAATCTATTCGTTCTGTTGTAATTTACTGATGACTTAAAAAAATGACAATCAAACTGGAAATTCGCAGCCAGCACCGCTGTTTTGGTGGTCTTCAAAGTTATTATCAGCATCATTCAGAAATTATCGGCTTACCGATGCGCTTCTCAGTGTATGTGCCGCCCGAAGCCGGTGAGCAGCGTTTACCCGTACTGTTTTTTCTAGCCGGGCTGACCTGTACAGAAGAAACTTTCATGATTAAGGCCGGTGCACAACGTTATGCTGCCGAGCTCGGGCTGATGCTGGTCAGTATGGATACCAGCCCACGCAATACCGGCATTCCTGGTGAAGCGGATGATTGGGAATTTGGATCAGGCGCCGGGTTCTATCTTGATGCCATAGAATCCCCCTGGTCCAAATACTTTCACATGGAAAGCTATGTGACACAAGAGCTGTACAACATCATACTGGGTCAATTTCCAGTTGATCCGAAAAGTGTGGGAATTTCAGGACATTCAATGGGAGGACATGGTGCGTTAACCCTGGCGTTACGCCACCCTGAGCTGTACCAGTCAGTTTCTGCCTTTGCGCCGATAGCAGCCCCCATTCACTGCCCTTGGGGACAAAAGGCATTCAGTCGTTACCTGGGGAAATCGCCAGAAAGCTGGCATAAACACGATGCAACCGCTCTGATCGAATCTGGTCACCGACTACCAACCCCGTTAATTGATCAGGGACTAGACGATCCTTTTCTTGCTGAGCAATTACATCCCAGCTATTTTGAAGCCGCCTGTCAGCAAGCTGAACAGCCCATTATTTTGCGTCGCCATGCTGGCTATGATCACAGCTACTTTTTTATCAGCACTTTTATTGAAGATCATTTGCGACATCACCACACTTTCCTGACGTTGGATCCGGCTGATTCAGCAGGTTGATTCAATCTGGATTTTCTTGCTATATCTCATCGTCATTGTGCGACAGCGACAACCTCTCCCTCTCGCCTTTTCGAGCATGTTCGTGCGAAGCAATCCAGAGCGGTTACAACCGGGATAAGGATGGCCTGCTAATTGCTTTGCTTTATCCGCCGCCACACTACACTCGCAGCTGAGGCCTACGGATTTCACAATGACGATGCCATCCACCATCCTTAATACGGATAAGCGGCAAGTTTGATAAAAATGCCGCCATCTCCTCTACTGGCATGGCAGTTCATGGCTCCATCAAACTACAATGACATCTGGCAATGGGAAGCCGTTGAAATTGCTTGCATACGACGTTGTGTAAGCGCCTGCGTTGGGGATAAAAATGAAATCATCTTCCCGCACATCTTCAGGCAGCATCTCGTCGTGCATCAGCACATCCACAGAATCGCA
This sequence comes from Nitrosomonas sp. GH22, assembly GCF_009833115.1. Classification (NCBI taxonomy): domain Bacteria; kingdom Pseudomonadati; phylum Pseudomonadota; class Betaproteobacteria; order Nitrosomonadales; family Nitrosomonadaceae; genus Nitrosomonas; species Nitrosomonas sp. GH22. Next base: position 49,893 of record NZ_QRCA01000020.1, on the reverse strand, counting down.
TGTCGGACCAGCAACTGACCAGGGAGCCAAAGAACCATTGCGTTGCGTCAAGATTTCATAACGCAACCCTTCGCTTACCTCAATGATGCCACCGAAGATCCCTGCATCCCAATACATCCAGCGCTTGCCATTACGGGTCGCAGTACCGACCACGCGGCACACAAAACACGCTGAGTCGGATACCAGATAACGTCCAGGTTCTGCCATGATGCGAATATTTTGCGGCAAATCAGCAATGGCCTCGTTAATAACCTCGGCAATGATTTCAATGGATGGGATCGGCTTGACGTAACGCACCGGATAACCGCCACCCAGATTCAACAACCGGGGATTAAGACCGGCTTCGCGCATGCTGGCAAACACGGTTTTGGCACGTTCGATCCCAACCCGCCAGTTCTGTGGATTGCGGCATTGGGAACCCACATGAAAAGTAACACCTGCCAGATCCGCATTCAGCTTCACAGCTTCATCAATAATTTCGCGCACGTCTCCCAGATGTGTTCCAAATTTTCCTGCCAACGGCCAGTCGCTGCCGATATTGGGAGTGTCGATCCGCAAATAAAGCTTGGCATCCGCTTTGATGCTGACGATCTTGCGCAGCTCCTCAACGCTATCCAGCACGTACCACTCCACGCCTTTCGCAGCAGCATACTGGAGGTAGGCGCGTGATTTCATCGGATTGCTGTAAAAAATTTCGGCAGCCGGCACGCCAAAACCCATCAGGAGGTCAAGCTCGGCAATCGACGCGATTTCAAACCCAACGCCTTCTTCAATCAACGTTTTCAGCACGCGCGGATCAGGATTGGCTTTGGCTGCATAATGCGGATGTACGCGTGGCATGGCTGCCTTGAATCGTCGGGCTTTATTGCGAATGATGGCGGTATCCACCATCAGAAAAGGCTTCAGATAACCTTGTTTTAACTTGGCTTCCACCAAGGAGGGATCGATACTGATTTCAGGGTGAGTATCGAAAATGGCATTTTCTGTTTGTTGCTGTACGGCTGCGGATAGTTTTTTCATGAGGGTTTCTCCTGGAATCGCTACGTTTCGGGAATATGAATTTGAACCCAATCAGTTGGAACAAACAGGTTTATCTTGCTTCTCATGATGACCTCCTTATGGGCTGCTGGAATTTCTAAAGGCACGCATTATAGGCTTGATTTTTTCAGAATCAAGTATTTTTTTGCATTATTTTTATTAAAATAAACGATTAATAATCATCATCTTATATGACAGAAATTATCTTCATTATTTTTGATGGCTGTTTGCAAAGCCCAGCGACTTTATAAACAGCAATCTTCATCAGAAAAAAGAGCCAATTAACAACTTTTTATTGGGTTTTTCTGCCGACCAATTTATATTGGACAAGAAAATACAGGCAATATTTTTTCAGGGTACTTAATGCCTCGATTCGCCTGAAAAATAGTTTTCAGAAGAATCTTTTACGCAAAAGATTTGCACATGAGCAAGCGCAGGACTAATATTTTGAACAACCAGCTTTATAAGAGAGTTGGTATATCCAGATAAACCGGAAGGAGATCACGATGAAAAAAATTACCGGAGCAGCCATCTTCACCGCAACCATGTTTTTCTCGTTCAATAGTGCATTTGCTGGTAATGAAGGATTACCAGCAGATCAGGTAATTTCAGCCATTCAGGCAGCCGTTGCAGCAAACCCCGGAAATATCCACGAGGCTGAAGTTGAAAGAGAACAGGGAAAGCTGATCGTCGAGGTAAAAATCATCGACGCCAATGGTAAAAAAATCAAAGTAAAAATCGATCCGGCAAAAAATGCAGTCATCCCGAACAAATAACCTTGACTAACACCCCCCGATAAAACTGCTGCTGGATTTTTTCCCGCTGCAGGCATTCGCGCAATAACATCCTGCCTGTTATGGTAAGGCTCTGTCTTTGAGCCATCTGCACATAACTCCGTTATGGTGAATGTCGCAAACATGAAACAATCCAGCAGAGTTGGCAACCAAAAAATCAGACCATTATTCTCGCTCTCTCGTTGCAATCCTTCTACTGAATTCTGATTTTTTCATAAGAACCTGTTCAATATCTCACTGAAGGGCACATTACGGCGTTGAAATTGAACTGCATCCCTTGATCGAGATCTTGAATAGGTTCTAAGAATTGATTGAACTGACGGAAATCTTGTGCAATATATTCCCCGGTGGCACCATACCGCCTTTCATCCGGAGCCAGGAAAGCGGTGATGGATATAAACCATTGTATATACGGAAATCTGAATGACAGCTGCCTCATCCCTACACCCCCCTGCAATTCCACGCGTTGGTTTTGTATCACTTGGCTGCCCCAAGGCAACGGTTGATTCCGAACGTATCCTCACCTGCCTGCGAGCAGAGGGCTACCTGATCTCACCCAACTACGCCGATGCTGATCTGGTGGTCGTCAACACCTGCGGTTTTATTGATAGTGCCGTGGCGGAATCGCTGGAAACCATTGGCGAAGCACTGACTGAAAATGGCAAGGTGATTGTAACCGGCTGCCTGGGTGCAAAAGAGGATGTCATCCGGCAGGCGCACCCCAGCGTGCTGGCAGTAACCGGCCCGCAGGCAACCGAGGAAGTGATGGCCGCCATTCACCATCATTTACCCAAACCGCACGATCCTTATCTTGATCTGGTACCGCCACAGGGAATCAAGCTCACGCCGAAGCATTACGCCTATCTCAAAATTTCCGAAGGCTGCAATCATCATTGCACGTTCTGCATTATTCCCAGCATGCGCGGTGATCTGGTCAGTCGACCGGTGGGTGGTGTACTGCAGGAGGCGCAAAGTCTGGTCGAAGCTGGTGTCAAGGAATTGCTGATTATTTCCCAGGATACCAGTGCTTACGGGGTGGATATCAAATATCGCACCGGCTTCTGGCAAGGCAGACCCGTTCGCACTCGCATCACCGAACTGGCGAACGCACTGGGGGAATTCGGTATCTGGGTACGGCTGCACTATGTCTATCCCTATCCACATGTGGATGAACTGATCCCATTAATGGCAGAAGGCAAGCTCCTGCCTTATCTGGACATTCCTTTTCAGCACGCCAACAAACGCATACTCAAGCTGATGAAACGCCCAGCCAATAGTGAAAACGTACTGGTGCGCATTCAGCAGTGGCGCAAAACCTGCCCGGACATTGCTCTGCGCAGCACTTTTATTGTTGGTTTTCCGGGAGAAACCGAAGCAGAATTCGAGGAACTGCTCGCTTTTCTGGAAGAAGCACAACTGGATCGGGTGGGGGCATTTACCTATTCGCCGGTCAAAGGCGCGGCTGCCAATGTATTGCCTGATCATGTTCCTCCCGAAATCCAGCAAGAACGACTGGAAAGACTGATGCAACAGCAGGAAATCATTAGCAAACAACGCCTGGCTGTGAAAAAAGGCCAGCAGCTCAGGGTGCTGGTGGACACAGTTGATGAAGAAGGCGCCATCGCCAGAAGTTATGCCGATGCACCGGAAATTGACGGCGTTGTTTACATTAATGATGCCTCAACCCTTAAACCGGGTGACTGGGCAGATGTGCGCGTTACCGATACTGACATTCACGACCTGTGGACAGAGAAAATCTAACGCGAACAGTAAACTCCTGAATTGCTTCGGCGACTGTGCCTGCCCGCAAAAGTGGCATTTGTATCATTGCCACTTTTTCCTCAATCCTTACAAGGTGCTGTGTTGAAGCAACGCCGAGGCAATCCAGTACCGCGTTGACCAGCAACTGATTCTGCTTGAGTGGCTGTGCTTTTGCACGCCACTACTCGAAACCATTCCGTGTCATTGATTTGGCACAATGCCAAAGCCAAAATCCTCTCCAGCCTCACAACTTTTCCTATATTTCCTCGTATAAACCAGCCCCCTGGCTCTCCATACAAAATATCAATGGAGAAAACAAGCATTCAGGTTATCTCCTTATAACAAACAAATCACTATAAAAATTCCAGCAAGTATCAAGGCTTGTCAGAAAAATTTACAAGCAAAGAATTGTTCTACTTAGCCACCCCTGCAAATAGAACATATATCTATTAGTGTCATGCACTTATATCGCAAATAAAGTATTGGCATGTAATGTGCTTATTGTAAATCAAGGTTGTTCAGGATCGATGCCTCATTAGCCCTGATAGTCGATAGTGGTAACCAATTAAAAACAAAATTTTTAATCCGAAGGAGATTTACCTATGAAGAAAACACTTATTGCAGCAGCCTTATTTGCAGCAATTGGAACAGCGCATGCTGATCCAGTTACATTGACCTATACAGATACATTTGGAAATGAACAAGTAGGAACCCTTCCCAATAATTCGTCTTGGTCAGGAAACCCATGGAATCAGGGAAAACCTGTTCAAGGAAATGTATATGCGGGAGAATTCAAATTTAAAACATCTGAAGGATTAGATTTCTACGCATTCTGTGCTGATATTTTCCATACGCTAAAATCTGGAACCACATACCAAATGGATGCCCTGACAACGGGAAGCGTAGCTGGTATTGGTTCCTGGGAAATCGCCCGGATTGGTTACCTGTTCGATAATTATGGCGACTACCTTGACAATTCGGCAAATGGAAAAGAATTAACGGCATTCCAGCTCACCCTGTGGGAAATTCTGTTTGAAAACGGCAAAAACCAGGGCAATCAAAACGGAAACCCACTTTCAAAGGGCAACTTCAAGGTAGGAGGATTTGGTGATGCCGACGATCTGGCAAATGGATGGATAAAAGATATTTATGACAACACTCAAGATGGCACAAAAAGTGAGAAATATGATTTATTTTTCCTGACATCAAGCTCTACTTGTACTGAAAAATACACAAGTGGAAATAAAAAGGGACAATGTAAAAATGGAAAAATGACCCAAGATTCTCAAAACCTTATTTCCTGGACAGCCAAACCGGAGGATCCACAAGATCCAGCAGAGAATCCAAATGAAATACCCGAACCCATGCCATTGGTACTTCTAACTGCCGGTTTACTGGCATTAGGGTTCACCAGAAAGCTGCGCTGCTGCTAATCTACCATCAAGCCGGAGAATCTATCTCCGGCTTTCTAAAGTCATTTTTCAGGCGAAGCACTGCGTTGCATGGTACTCGCCCTTCCAACCTATTCGGTATATTTTGCAGGCACCCTCAATTCGGCCTGCGTCTCCAAAAAAAGAACACCCTCCATATATTGATTAATATCTACAACTCATAAGAAAATTGTCAATTTTTACAATCGACTGAACCCATTTTTCATAAAGAAGTCTCAACGGAAGTACATCAATCTGAGCCAGGAAATAACAACAGAAGGTTGCAATAAACATGACAGACATGAAGAACAGGATTGAAAGCAGGCTACAATCGTTACAGCCGCAGTTCCTGGAAGTATTTAATGAAAGCCATCGTCATAATGTCCCGGCAGGATCCGAATCTCATTTCAAGGTAACGGTTGTATCTGCTGCATTTGATGACAAACCGCTGGTGGCGCGTCACCGGCTGGTCAACGCCACGCTGACGGATGAGATTATTCGCTCCATTCACGCACTGGCGTTACACACATTCACTCCTGCGGAATGGCAGGAACGTCATGATGCAGCGCGCACATCCCCACCCTGCCTTGGTGGATCGGCTGCCGAATGAAACCGGGAGTGATAACCTCACGCCGCGAAAGTGGCCCATCAACTTTCAGAGAGGTTCTTATGCAAAAACTGTTAAATTTTCTGACACTTGCCTGCGTTCTGCTGCTCAGCGGCTGCGGCTACAACACCCTGCAATCGACTGATGAACAGATCAAATCAAGTTGGGCGGAAGTAATCAACCAGTATCAGCGCCGGGCAGATCTGATTCCGAATCTGGTCAATACGGTAAAAGGCTTTGCCACACAGGAAAAAGAAGTGTTGCTGGGAGTGACTGCCGCCCGTTCCAGAGCAGGCAGCATTCAGGCGACACCGGAACTGATCAACGATGCGGAAGCCTTTGCCCGTTTTCAGAACGCTCAGAGTGAGCTGACCGGTGCGCTTACCCGTTTGCTGGCGGTGGCAGAGAATTACCCGCAGCTCAAATCCAGTGCCAATTTCCGTGATCTGCAGGCACAGCTGGAAGGTACTGAAAATCGTATTGCGGTCGCCCGTAACCGTTACATCCAGGCAGTGCAGGAATATAACGTAACGGTTCGCTCCTTTCCGAGCAACCTGACTGCGATGCTGTTCGGGTTCCAGGTCAAACCCAACTTCACGGTGGAGAATGAACAAGCGATTGCTGTTCCGCCCACGGTGGAATTTGGTGCTCCGGTAACTGCTCAATAAATTGATTAAATAAGCAAGCATGTTGATTTTATTTACAGGAATCAAGCGGCATATCAGTTTGTCGTTTATAGCACTGTTATGTGTTGCTGCCACCGGGGTGCTGGCCGATGTTGCTATTCCTCCGCTTAAATCACATATTACCGATCTGACTGGAACGCTCACCAAAACAGAAATCACTCAACTGGAGCAACAACTAGCTAATTTTGAAGCAAAAAAAGGCAGTCAGATCGCCGTGCTAATTGTTCCCTCCACACAGCCTGAAACGATTGAGCAGTATTCAATTCGTGTGGTTGAGGCATGGAAACTCGGCCGCAAAGGAATCGATGATGGCGTATTGCTGCTGGTTGCCAAGAATGACAGAACCTTGCGGATTGAAACCGGCTACGGACTTGAAGGTGCATTACCGGATGCCATCGCCCGGCGCATCATAGACGAGGGAATTACTCCTGAATTCAAGCATGGTAATTTTTTTGGTGGATTACAGACAGGTATCAGGCAGATTATCAGTGTGATTGAAGGCGAACCTTTGCCTGTTCCTGCACGGCAGGCGAGAGAATCAGCCAGTATGAACCTTGTGCTGGAAAACATTATTCCCGTTTTATTTGTCATGCTGATGCTGGGCAGGATGCTGCAAGCCACGTTTGGGAGAATGACCGGTGCAACCATAACCAGCAGTATTGCAGGATTACTGATCTGGCTGATTTCCTCTTCACTGCTGATCGCTGTCCTAATTGCCATCGTGGCATTTGTTATCAGCCTGTTTGAGCAGACAGGGAGAATCATTCACCAAGGTGGGTTCAGGAGTGGGCGCAGAAACTGGCCTGGAGGGGGTGGTTTTTCTAGCGGTGGATTCCGTGGCGGGGGTGGCGGCTTTGGTGGTGGCGGCGCCTCGGGAAGATGGTAATCAGGAGAAATTAATGAATTTGATGCGCATCATCCGCCATCTCGTCACTGGTCAATCAGCCGTAAAACGTGCATTTCCACCGAATACGCTGAATACAATCAAGCAGGCAATTGCACGGTCTGAAACCACACATAGTGGCGAAATTGTTTTTGCAGTAGAAGCGGCGTTGGATATATCCCTGCTGTTGAAAAATCATTTCAGTCGTGAACGGGCCATTGATGTATTTTCCCTGTTGCGAGTCTGGGATACCGAACAGAACAATGGTGTGATGATTTATTTATTAATGGCAGATCACAGCGTGGAGATCATAGCAGATCGGGGCATTTACACTCGCATGGAACAGGCGGAATGGGACGCTGCTTGCCATACGATGGAAACTGCTTTCAGCCAGGGACAATTTGAACAGGGTATTCTCTCCGGAATTGATGTAATTACCAGAGTGCTACAGCAATACTTTCCAGCCAACAGCGCTGGCAAAAGAAAAAGCGAGCTTTCCGATTACCCGGTCGTGTTATAAATCCGTCTTCCACTTCCCTGAAAGACAGGTCAGCCGGATCAGAATAAATCCAATCGACTCTGGTTTTACCTTGGCTCACTACCTGATTCTATGCGCCTGCTGCACGACAGGAAGTTATAATATTGCTGTCTCTTGCTGTCGTTCTGTATACCTTCTATGTATCTGATAATGGCGATGGCCGTTGCATTACCGAAAATGAATCATAAACTCCAAGGCAGGTTATTCTGGCTACTCGGCAAGAACTTTCTGATTTTCTGAGCGAAGTCGAGCTGCGTGCATACAAGCAAGCGTTATTCGCGGTGCAGGATGAACACACTGCACTGGATATCGTGCAGGACTCAATGATGAAGCTGACCGAGAAGTATGCGCATAAACCGCCTGCCGAGCTCCCTCCCCTGTTTCAGCGCATTCTGCAAAATAAGATTCGTGATTATTATCGGCGACAGAAATCCCGTTCACTCTGGGTGACGTTGTTCTCAGCATTTATGCCTGCTTCAAGCGAAAAAGATACTGATGAATATTCCGATATTCCCGAATCTCTGTCACTGGCGCAGGATTTCGACCAGAAAAACAATCCCGGTACCGCAGCGGAGCAATCTCAACTGATCGAACTGATCAGCAAGGCGCTAGAAACTTTACCGCCACGTCAACGAGAGGCCTTCCTGTTGCGTTACTGGGAAGAGATGGATGTATCCGAAACAGCAAAAATCATGGATTGCTCGGAAGGAAGCGTAAAGACACATTGCTCCCGTGCGACACACACACTTGCCGCTATATTAGAGGGTAAAGGAGTCAAGCGATGAATAAAGAGGAAAAAACGGGGAGAACGATCGCAAGATTGCTGGATCACAGCTTGCGTGACATTACCCCAGGTACTCTGTACCAACTGCGAGCTGCACGCAGAGCCGCTCTGGAAAATTATCAACCAGCAGAAAAAATGCTGCATGCAGGCGCGGGAATATCAGCCCGGAACGGGTATCACTGGCTTGCCAATCATGCCGGCAAATTATTATTATCAGCCAGTTTTCTGCTGCTCCTAATAATTCATAACTACTGGCAGGTAAATTACAGGATTGAAGATAAATCAACAGCATCGCACGCCATATTCACTAATGATGCACCCGCCGAATTATTCAGTACCGAGGATACTGCCAATTTCGAAGAAGAGGAGGATGCTGACGATGGAACTTCTGATGAAACGCCTCCTCACGAAGCCGAAAATAACAATAATTCGGAAAATACGACTGATGTTTCAGCAACCGATGTCAATGAAGAAGCAAATTCTGGTGTGGCTACCGATTCCGTTTACCCCGGTGAAACTCAGGATCCTGACTGGATGGATGAACCTTCCGACAGCAAGGATGACAGGAATTCAGAAACAGATGTCGTCCCTGATGAAACCAGTGATGTTCAGGATTCTGAGGAAGTGGGAGACGCTCATGATGCAGAATCCCCGGATACAGATTCCGAAGACAGGGATACGCAGGATACAGAAACCGATAGCGAGATATCTGCCCCATAGCCCAACCAAGATATAATCCGGATTTGATCCGGCTGCTTCGGTTTCATCCCGGAAGATAAAATTTATTTCTGCTTAAGCACCCTACCCCAGCTAATGCACTCCAACACCAGCGATTTACTCCACCTTGTTCCTGCTGATTTCCCATCAGCCTGGAACAGGCAAATTGAGCCTACACTGATCAATCATGAACAGGTAATTGCCTGGCTGGAAACTGACCTCGATCATCAGTTACATTTTTCACCAGGGCTGATTGTGATTACCACCCGGCGGATTCTGGCTAGAATAGCGGGCGATGAGCACTGGCAGGCATGGCATTATCAACCAAATATGAAGCTAGCTTATCAGGATCACGCCGGGATTTGCAGCATCGAACTGTCTGACACCAGCGCCCGTCTGGCGCGCTGGTATTGCACATTGAGCAAACAACAGGCAGCGGATCAACTGATTATCCACTTTATCCGGCTGATTGATGCGCTTGATACCCAGGCAGCCCTGCCAGCAAAAGGGATGGCAGAACAAGCCAGCAGTAACCAGAATACCGCTGGCAACGATGACAGTAGTGAAGCGGCATACGCTCATCACGATCAGGAAGCAACCTCCACTCCACCCTCTACCTGGACATTGTTTCGCCTGTGGCGCTTTGCCAGACCGTACAAGTGGCAATTATTTACCGGTTTCATGCTAATGCTGGGCAGTACGGCTGCTGCATTGGTACCGCCCTATCTGACCATGCCACTGATGGATAATGTATTGATCCCTTATCAGAACGGCCATCCGATTAATGTTGATCTGGTGATATTTTATCTGTCCGGCTTGCTGGGAGCGGCAATAGTAGCCTGGATTCTTGGCTGGGCGCGCACCTATGTACTGGCCAGGATATCAGAGCGCATCGGCGCTGATTTGCGAACAACAACTTACGAACACCTGCTCAAACTTTCTCAAGCCTATTTCGGTGGGAAACGTACAGGGGATCTGATGGCGCGTATCGGTGCGGAAACCGACCGGATTAACCTGTTTCTTTCGCTCAATCTGCTTGATTTCGCCACGGATGTGCTCATGATCGTCCTGACCGTCATTATCCTGGTTTCAATCGACCCATGGCTCGCGCTTATTACCCTGCTCCCATTGCCGATCATTGCCTGGCTGATTCATCTGGTGCGTGATCGTTTGCGTGTCGGCTTTGAAAAAACCAATCGTGTCTGGGCCGAAGTCAATAATGTTCTGGCAGATACCCTGCCTGGCATCCGAGTGGTCAAGGCATTCGCGCAAGAAGTACGGGAGATCGAACGCTTCCGTGCAGTCAATCAGCGTAATGTGGAAATCAATGATCGTGTCAACAAAGTCTGGGCATTGTTTACCCCCACGGTAACCCTGCTGACAGAATGCGGTCTGCTGGTTGTGTGGATTTTCGGTATCTGGCAGGTATCACAAGATCACATCACCGTCGGGGTACTCACCGCTTTTCTGGCTTATATCGGTCGCTTCTATCTGCGGCTAGATTCAATGAGCCGGATCGTTTCTGCCACACAAAAGGCGGCGGCTGGAACCAAACGGATATTCGATATTCTCGATCACGTTTCCAGCGTGCCGGAACCGGTCAAGCCCGTTCATCTGCCAGCTATAAAAGGCCATATCGAGTTGCGTAATGTCGGTTTCCGTTACGGAACGCGCCGGGTGATACAAAATTTCAATTTTGCAATTGAACCAGGCGAGATGATCGGGCTGGTCGGGCACAGTGGCTCAGGCAAAAGCACACTCATCAACCTGATCTGCCGCTTTTATGATGTGACCGAGGGTGCCATCCTGATTGATGGTATCGATATCCGCTCATTGCCTATCGCGGATTATCGAAAACATATCGGGCTGGTACTGCAGGAACCTTTTCTTTTTTTCGGCACGATTGCCGAGAATATTGCCTATGGAAAACCCGATGCTTCTCGCAAGGAAATTATTACAGCGGCACGCGCTGCCCATGCCCATGAATTTATTTTGCGCCTGCCTTACGGTTATGATTCTCTGGTGGGCGAACGCGGCCAGGCACTCTCGGGTGGCGAAAGGCAGCGTATTTCCATCGCCCGGGCACTGCTAATCGACCCACACATCCTGATACTGGATGAAGCCACTTCATCTGTGGATACCCAGACGGAACAGGAAATTCAAGGGGCACTCGATAATCTTGTTTCCGGTCGGACAACCCTTGCCATTGCTCATCGCCTGTCAACCCTGCAGGAAGCAAACAGGCTGATCGTACTCGACCACGGCAAGATCGTGGAAACAGGCAATCATGCGGAACTCATGGCCTGCCAGGGACATTACTACCACCTTTATCAGTCACAGTCACGTAGCCCAGATAATGAAGAGTCCTCTGTTGAACCCGGTAACCTATCTGATATCAGGGGAAATCGTGTATGAAACTATCTGAATACAAACTGGAGAGGAATGCTTTCGGTCGGGTGGTAGCTATAGGCAAAGATCAGATCTACGAAAGTGTCATACCCGTACGTGCATTTCCAATTACTGCCGCGGATGAGGGAGTAGCTCTGGTCGATGGCCATGGCCATGAAGTGGCCTGGATTGATAATCTTGTTGAATTACAGGAATCAGAGCGAACTTTGATCGAAGAAGAACTTGCCAGCCGTGAATTCATGCCTGAGATAAAGCGCATTGACAAGGTTTCCAGCTTCGCAACCCCCAGCACCTGGCAAATACAAACAAATCGAGGGGAAACCAGCCTCATCCTCAAGGGAGAAGAAGATATCCGTCGGCTGTCGCTCGCTACATTACTGATCACCGACAGCCACGGCATTCACTTCCTGATTCGAGACCGGTTGATACTGGATCATCACAGCAACAGATTGCTGGATCGTTTTTTGTGAAACAAGACAAAAACAAGATTCCCGAATATCAACACATCAAGATTTTCTTTACCACACTGCTGCAATATTCCAAAAAGATAATACAGAGATCGTGTGGCCTGAATAATGGCGTTGACTGCGAGTCGTCCAAGTTCACCACGTACCAGCTGACAATCAAGCGTGAGCAGCTTAAAGCTGCACAACTGTGTGATCAGTAAACGGGAAAGATACTTTCAGCACCGTAAAGCATTCATAACTCACAATAAGTTTTCTCATCAGTTGCGCTTGCCCACTTGGCAAGCGTTTCTTCCAATGCTTTCAAGTATTCGATGTCAATCGGCTGTACACGCCGGATACATGTGAATATAAAACCTCTACAACCAACAGCAGTAGCAGTATAAGCTGCTGTGAATCCCCTTCCTGTGCGCTCACTCTCAGCAAGAAATGAGAGATATCCAAAAATTCCAGATTTCCTGTAAACCAATTGAATATGTCTCGCGTTAATTAGAGGGTGTACATTCGATTACTCACTCATGTTGATTCAATCCGATTTTCCCGCTTGCAGTAAAAAAGATTTTAGGTTTCTTGACATTCGTTATCTGAATGGTCCCAACATGTGGACGTACAACCCTGTTCTGGAGGCAATTGTTGATATCGGTGAGCTGGAGGATTATCCATCAGATACGATCCCTGGTTTTTATGAGCGCTTGTTAGCCTGGTTGCCATCCCTGATTGAACATCGCTGTAGCTATGGTGAGAGAGGTGGATTTTTACGACGGGTCAAGGAAGGAACCTGGCCCTGTCATATTCTTGAGCATGTGACGCTTGAATTGCAAAATCTTGCCGGGATGCAGGGAGGATTTGGCCGGGCGCGCGAAACCACGGAGCGGGGAGTTTATAAGGTAGTTGTCAGTGCGTGGCATGAGGAAATAACACTCAAAGCTTTGTATTTGGCGCGGGAACTGGTACTGGCCGCGATGGGGTTTGACCAGGAACAGCCAGTTTATGACGTAGAAAACGCTATTGGGCAGTTGCGTGACATGATTGATTCACTCTGGATCGGCCCTTCTACCGCTTGTATTGTCGATGCCGCCACAGCACGCAATATTCCGTTCATTCGTTTGCTGGATAAAGGCAATCTTATTCAGTTAGGGCAAGGGGCATGCAGTCGATATATCTGGACCGCAGAAACCGATCGGACCACCGCCATTGCTGAAAGTATTTCGCGTGACAAAGAACTGACCAAATCACTGTTGCGTGCTTGTGGCATACCGGTTCCGGAAGGGCGTATCGTGACTGATCCGGCAGATGCCTGGCTGGCCGCTGCAGATATTGGGTTGCCAGTTGTTGTCAAGCCCAGCGATGGCAATCACGGACGTGGGGTGTTTATTGAGTTGAGTACGCGCGAAGAAATTGAATCTGCTTTCTCTATTGCACAGCAGGAAGGCAGTGATGTGTTAGTTGAGCGCTATATTTCGGGAATCGAACATCGCTTGCTTATCGTTGGCGGACGAGTTATCGCCGCAGCACGGGGAGATTCCGCGCTTGTTACTGGTGATGGCGTTTCCACAATTGCAGAATTGATTGAAAATCAGGTCAATGCCGACCCGCGCCGGGGCACTACTGAAAATCACCCGCTCAATCTTGTCAAGCTGGATGATGCGGTCAAAATGGAACTCACGCATCAGGGCTGCACCTATGATTCTATCCTGCCTGCTGATTCAAAAATACGGGTACAGCGTAATGGCAATCACGCAATTGATGTCACCGATAGCATACACCCGGCCACTGCTGATCTGGCTGCGCTAGCTGCACGAGTCGTTGGTCTGGATATTGCCGGGATTGATCTGGTGGTGGAAGATATTTCACAGCCGCTTGCCGAGCAGGGAGGAGCCATTGTTGAAGTCAATGCCGGTCCCGGTTTGCTAATGCATATCAAGCCCGCTATCGGCAAACCACAACCGGTTGGTGAAGCGATTATCAATCATTTGTTTCCGGATCAGAATCAGAGCCGTATTCCCATTGTCGGCATTACCGGCAGTCATGGCAAAACCACTATCGCCCGTCTTGTTGCCCGTCTGTTCATGCTTGCAAGTAAACGTACCGGTTTAGCATGCAGTAGTGGACTTTATCTCGACCACAAAAAAATTGATTACAACGACTGTGCCAATCACAAATCGGCTCGCCGTATTCTGATGAACCGTACTGTTGAAGCAGCCGTTTTTGAAAATGGTTTCAATAGCATGCTTGAGGAAGGATTAGCGTATGACAGTTGTCAGGTAGGTATTGTTACCCGAATTGAGCCCGCACAACATATTGGTTATCGGGGAATTGAAACACCTGAGCAGATTTTCAAGGTGCTGAGAACCCAGGTTGATGTGGTTTCTCCTACCGGAGGTAAAAAAGATGACATCTTGCCAGAGGCTATGCCGACAATCGGTACAGCTATTCTTGATGCGGAAGATCCTGTGCTAATCCGGATGGCAGATTTATGCCACGGTGAGGTCATTTACATCAGTCGTGATCCCGAATTGCCCACGATAAATACTCACCGGCGAGAGGGAACAGGGCCAACTCGTGGGAAACGGGTTGTTACTGTACGTAACCAGGAGATTCTGCTAATTGATGGTTCTACTGAAACACCCCTTGCCCGGCTGGATGAGCTGCGAGTAGAAACCGGTAATCATATCGTAGAAACGATACATCTTCTGGCGGGCGTTGGCGCTGGCTGGGCCTTGGGCATGTCGTCCGATCTCATTAAAACTGGTTTAACGGCCTTCTTGCAGGATCAGGAAGGCCATCCACCGATATATCAAACTCTCGAAGGTTAGATAATTTAAGGAAAGTATCCATGAAGGTATTACAAGTTCGTGCATTGCGGGGACCTAACGTCTGGGGTAAACATACCGCCATCGAAGCTACGCTAGATCTGGAACAGAATAAACATACGCCTAACACTATTTCCTCCCTGGAAGAGCGTTTATGTAACTATTTTCCGGATATTGTGCAGCTGCAGCCAATTGACTGGCAAGAGACAACACCAGCTAATATTCTGGTATTTATTGCACTGAAATTACAAAAACAGGTCGGCTGCCCCGTAAGCTTCAGTTGTGCGGTCAGAATGGCTGAACCGAATATTTGTCGTGTCGTCGTGGAATATACTGAGGAAGCCGTTGGAAGACTGGCATTTGAACAGGCTTTTGCGTTATATCAGGCAGCAGCAGAATCTGCCGCATTTGATGTTGCTGAAACAATAATCCGTTTACATGAACTGTACGAAGACGTTCGTCTGGGGCCCAGCACAAACTCGATCGTGCAGGCCGCTGTCCGACACAATATTCCATACCGTCGTCTGACTGACGGAAGTCTGGTTCAATTTGGCTGGGGAAGCCGGCAGCGGCGTATTCTGGCTTCTGAAAGCGATCAAACCAGCGTGGTGGCAGAATCCGTTGTGCAAGACAAGGATTTGACCAAGATACTTTTACGCGCAGCTGGCATTCCCGTTCCGACCGGGAGACCGGTGACCAGTGCTGATGATGCCTGGGTAGCAGCCTGCGAAATTGGTGCGCCCATCGTTGTCAAACCGCAGGATGGGAACCATGGTAGAGGAGTTACAGCCAATCTCACTGACCGAGATCAGATAAAAACTGCCTATCATGTTGCGGCAGAGGAAAGCAGCAGTATATTGGTTGAGCGTTACGTAAGCGGATACGATTACCGATTGCTGGTCGTAGGCAACAAGTTGGTTGCGGCAGCAAGACGTGATCCACCTCAGGTTGTCGGTGATGGTATTCATAATATTGCCTGGCTGGTGGATCAGATCAATAGCAACCCGTTGCGCAGCGAAGGCCATGCAAATCTGTTGACCAAAATTCATCTGGATGAAATTTCTCTTGCACACCTTGCGTCGCAAGGATTGAGCGCTACCTCTGTCCCTGAAAAAGAGGGGAAAATAGTATTGCGTAACAACGCCAATCTCTCTACCGGGGGGACAGCAAGGGATGTAACGGATGAAGTTCATCCGGATATTGCTGATTGCGCAGTGATGGCTGCTCGAATGGTTGGCATTGATATCTGTGGTATCGACGTAATATGCAGCAACATCTCGCGACCACTGGAAGAACAGGGTGGCGCAATCATCGAAATCAACGCTGCACCGGGTTTGCGCATGCATCTACAACCTTCATACGGCAAGCCACGCGCAGTAGGAGAAGCCATCATCAATCATCTGTTTACACAGGATGAAGATGCCCGTATTCCAGTGATCGCCGTAACCGGCACCAATGGAAAAACCACTACGGCACGCTTGATTGCCAACATACTGGAACACAACCGGATGCGGGTTGGTATTGCCTGCACGGATGGTGTATTTGTTAATAATCAGTGTGTAGATACGGGCGATTGTAGCGGCCCCAAGAGTGCCAGGAATATTCTGTTTCACCCCGATGTTGATGCTGCAGTACTGGAAACCGCACGTGGCGGTATTCTGCGTGAAGGTTTGGGTTTTGATTATTGTGATGTGGCGGTTGTCACAAATATTGGCCGGGGGGATCATCTTGGTCTGGCTAACATTAATACAGCCGAGGAATTGGCTGCTGTCAAACGCACTATCGTGGAAAACGTCAATCCGGAGAAAGGCGTTGCCGTGTTAAATGCTGACGATCCCCTGGTTCTCGGTATGGCAAGCCACTGCCCGGGTTCTGTCACATTCTTCTCCTGCAATAGCCGTCATCCGGTGATTCTGGAACAGCGCATCCAGGGAAAACGTGTAATCTACTTGGAAGAACAACATATTGTTGTAACGGAAGCCGGAACTGAACGACGAATATCACTCAGCAACATCCAGTTGACGAAGAATGGAATGATCAGCTTCCAGATTGAGAATGTCATGGCGGCTATCGGTGCAGGATTAGCATCCGGGCTGGATTGGTCAATTATTTGCGCAGGCTTGGCTGATTTTGTTAGTGATGCGCAGACTGTCCCAGGCAGATTTAATCTGTTTAATTATCGTGAAGCCACGCTAATTGCGGATTACGGACATAACCCGGATGCGATGGAAGCACTGATATGTGCCATTGATCATATCCCGGCCAAGAAACGTACAGTCGTCATCAGCGCAGCAGGAGATCGCCGAAATGAAGATATTCGGCTACAAACGCAGATTCTGGGTGATGTATTTGACGAAGTTGTTTTGTTTCAGGATAAATGCCAGCGTGGACGTGCTGATGGCGAAGTGCTTGGGTTATTGCGAGAAGGCCTGGAAAATGCAAAACGCGTACGCAAAGTCAGTGAAATTCGTGGTGAGTTCAAGGCGATTGATACCGCATTGACCAATCTGGAAGCCGGGGAGCTTTGCCTTATTCTGATCGATCAGGTGGAGCAGGCGCTTGGATACATCCACTCTCGTATTGCCGCTGATGCTCGTATTGCCGTTGCCTGACAATGACAAAAGAAAAACCGCCTGTGAAGCAATACTCGGAATTCAGGCGGTTTTATTATGCTGCTATCCTGAAGAGGATATTTCATGGAGCCCTGAAACACGCAGCCCCATGATGCTGCAGTTACGTAATGTTATTACAGAGTAGCTTATCTGACCAGGATATTGTCACCCTTGCCAGCTTCCGGATCAGCATCATCACTGAACATAATTACAGCGATTGCACCAGTCAATGCATGATTCATGGCATGGTCAACGATTGCATTAGCACCTGCAACTGGAGAAATCAGATCAAGCGTTGCCGCATCGCCTGGCCCAATTGTATAGGACTGCAATGCATACTGGACATTCTTGGGATTTCCACTGGGGTAGACATTTTCCCAGATCCCAGCGATAGGATGCAGTGAGGAAAACTCATTGGGTCCAGCGTTGACAAAGTAGATACGAACCCGCTCACCCGGCTTGGCTTGCAACCAGCGTGTCGCTTCCGGGTCATGTACCGGATCGTATTTGAAGACGCCGCCATTAAAAACGGCATTAGACCACTGATTCTTCATCATGGCTGTTTTGTCATCCGGATTTTCGTAGTGCTCGGCCTGAATCAGCACATATTCACGATCAGCCTTAGGCAAAGCATTCTCATCCTTCGGATCGACAATAATAACGCCATACATACCACGCGCAATATGCTGAATCATTGGATCCGAACCACAGTGATAAAAGAATACACCGGGATTATCAGCAGTAAAGGTGAATTTTTTTGTTTCGCCTGGTTTGACAGAATCAAAATCCGTCATTACATCCACTCTGGCGGCATGAAAATCCATGCTATGTGAGTTTTTATTGCTTTCTTCATTCACCAGAGTAAATTCGACTGTGTCACCTTCAGTAACACGCACAACCGGACCCGGTACAACACCGCCAAAGGTCCACGCATGATAGGTGCTGCCCTTATTATCGTAGGCCACATCTTTTTCCACTGCATGGATCGTGACCGGTACTGTTTTAGCTACAGCTTCTGCATGAAATCCTGGCAGGGCAACACTGGCTGCCAGCGCAGCAAAGCTTGCATTAAATAATTTTTTATATTTCATATTGTTTTTTCTTCCTCTACTTTATTTACAGATCAACTTTTAATTAATTTGAACCACACTTACAGATATGACGCAGGTAGGCGGCCAGCTGATCAACCTCTTCATCACTGAAAATTTCTCCCCAGGCTGGCATCAACACTGATTTATTGGCGGCAAGACCTCCTTTCTTGATTACTTCAATAATCTCGTCGTTGGGAATATCACCCATACCCTTTGGATCACTGTGATCGCGCGGCTGAACAGATATAAAAGTACTGTTAAGACCATTGCCATCACGGTCGGCACCATGGCATTGTGCACAATACGTATCGTAGAGTTTTTCGGCATGTTTAAACTGGTCATCCGCTGCAGAAGCTGGCGTAGCTAGTGATCCTAAAAAGATCAAACTCATTCCTGCAAGCAGTAAAACAGAACGACTGATATTCATTATTTACCCTCCTTTCCTTTCAGTTGAGCAATATAGCCGGTAAGATTCTGCAGATCCTGCTCGGAAATTTTGAGTTTTGGCATCCAGATACCCTTATCAATTTTCTGCGGATCTTTGATATAGCTGTAAATGAAATCAGGCTGTAAACGGTCACCGGCTGTTTCTAGACTCGAGCCAGACAATCCACCCTTTCCACCACCGATTGAATGGCAGGCATAACAGCCACGCAGTTTGGTGAAGAGCATTTTTGCCATTGGGGATGGTTTCTTGTCCGCATCGTATTTTCCTGTCTCAATCAATCCTTCTGGTCCTTTCAGGGCCATCAAGGCATCAGCAGCTGCTTCAGCATCGGCCTGTGCCAGTTTTGGATGTACCGTGAGCGTAGACTCATCCACAACATCCCCCTTATCGCCCTTCTTGATATGTTTGCGATAGAATTCACCAGCCGGGCGAATTCTGACCGGATCCTGCAGCCATTTCACTAGCCATGGCTTATTAAATTTAACTCCGGCGTAATAAAGATCCGGCCCTTTACGTTCCCACAAACGATCTAGGGAAGTATTTTCCGGCTGAGTCAGCGCATGGCAGGAAGCACATTGTGACTGCAGTATTGCGGAACCGTCCGCAGCAGAAGCTGTTAGCGATGATGCAAGAAAACCCGCACTAACCATCGCCGCAAGCAAATAGGCTTTCATCATATTTCTTCTCCTTTGGTTGTTGTGTTACACATACACATCATTCTTCGATGAGTTCTCCTTTGAAGACTTTCGAATTATGCATTCCGAAGTCTTTTTTCAGAGATTCTTCATAGTAGAAATCAGGTACAAATTTTTTGTCTTTCCATACATAGAAATCGTGGTCAAGTCCGACTTCCTCATACTCGATGGTTGTCATAATTCCACCGTCAGGCTTGTCTCCATTGGTAGTATGCGTATCAACGTGATCATGTATCATCCATAAACCAGGGTTATCCATGTTGATGATAACGTCATAACGCTCGCCCGGCCCAATAAGAACAGTGTCGGCCTTAATTGGACTTTCCAAGGGAAAACCATCCTTGAATACGATGTTAGAGATGTGGCCATGAGTATGAATGGAATGAACTTGATCACCCGCACCAAAGATGCGCAGCCTTATAACATCTCCTTTTTTGACTCGTATGGGTTGCGTTTCAGGAAAAGATTTGGCGTTAATCGTGTAATAATCGAATACATCTCCCGGAATACCACCCTCACCCGGTTTGTTCGCCCAGGCTGATACCCAATCGGAAAGCATCATGATGTATTCTTTGGTCACTGTTTTCTCGATTGGAAGAGGATTCTTCGGCTCCACAATGAGTGGCCCCCACATGCCGCGCATGGTGACGTGTTCGTTAACATTGACGTGACAGTGGTACCACATGGTGCCGGAAGGTTCAGCCTTGAATTTGTAAGTAAACGTATCACCGGGTTCTATCGCATGCTGAGTGGCGTGAGGAACACCATCGTTCTGCCAGGTACCGCGCTGAAGCATGCCGTGCCAGTGGATGGTATGCGGCAGCGTGGTCATGTTGGTTACATTTACTACAACGTCATCGCCTTCCTTGACGTGAATAAGCGGCGCTGGAACCTGGCCATTGAAGGCAAATGTGTGAAAATCTCTCTTGCCGACCAGAACGATCCGGGTGTCTTCGATTGACATATCGAATTCACGTTTTTCGGCCCAGCTTGTTGCAGGAATCATCACCAGTGCATACAGTCCAATAACGATGCTGATGATGAATCGGTAATGCGAAAATATCGAATTTGAATTTCTCATAAATCGGTCCTTTTAGTGTATATTTAATACGCCTTTGATGCACAAAACTCTCTTACTTTTAGATACATACTGTGGTAATACCTCATCAGCACTTGATAGATCCCTCCTTACAGCGATAAAGATATATTTAAAATGTATCTTTGTGCGGATTTTACTTATATCAATCTAATTGTCAATAACTTTTATCGGGGGAAAACGAAATAATCAGCCCGGTGCTCCCGGTATCTATGCTTTCCGGGCTAAAATAAAATGTGGGGGTATGTTGTCATCCGCGCCTATTATTAAAGGGGGTATGCCTCATGAAACTGACGAATTACAGTGATTACGCTTTGCGTATCCTGATTTATCTCGGTTTGAAAAGAGAGAAATTATCTACTATTACTGAAATATCCGATTGTTATCGCATTTCACGTAATCATGTCGTCAAGATCGTGCATCATCTGGGTCAGCTCGGTTACCTGGAAACGCTACGTGGAAAACACGGGGGTATCCGTCTGGCACGAGCACCTGAAATGATCAATATCGGTGAAGTCATGCGTCATACGGAAACTTCTATGGATCTCGTTGAATGCTTCAGCGATCAGAATGCATGTATTATCTGCGACAGTTGTGTGTTGCGCTCAATCATCGCGGAAGCGCTCGCGGCGTTCATGACCGTGCTTGATAGCTATACTCTGGCTGATCTGATGGTTCCCAAACGTCAATTAAAAAAGCAACTGCAAGTCATGGGAATGTTCGATAACCTAACGGATCAATCAAACTGAAAGTCATAAAATAGATCAACTGCGCTATCATCTCCTGCCCGGGTCACCACTGAAACATGAGGAAATAAACTGTAGGTCAGCTTGGCGACCCCGGCCGATGCGGAAGTCAACCCATGCTCGAAACTCAGGTAGGCGCGTGATGAAAGCCGTTTACCGATCATACCCACCTGGTCGGTTAAAGAACCGCCCTCCTGCTGCCGGATTGAAAAATCATCAATACCCAACCCTTGGGTAATACTGTCCAGAACACCCTCATCAGATCCTCCCAGAATGCTACCGGCCGCACTCAACAATAATCCGCTGTCCAGGCCGCTTTTATCGGTAGGTCGCCCCAGTACGATCCAGGACAGCTTCTCTGAATCGGGAACCTCGGGTTGTGATACCAGCTTGATTTTGGGTTGTCTCACTGTCCCTGTTATTTCTATGCCCGCTTCTACCTGCAAACCGCTACGCACCGCCAAGATATTGAGTCCTGGATTATCAAGCGGCCCATCAAAATTCACAATTCCACGCCGGACGAGCAAGTTTTGACTGTATGCCCCAAAATGGGTGTCACGAGTTGCAATAGTTCCCACTGCATTGAGTAATCGTCCCGGTTCACTGTGCAGACGCAACTGTCCAACCAGCCGCCCCTCCAATCCTGAAGCACGCAGAAAGAACCGCTCTCCCAAATCCAGTGTTGCATCCAGATTTATTTTAAAAACCTGTGATTCTGGCTCGGAATCAGTCTTGCCCGTAATGATGATATCCTCTGCCAAGTTAGGCGTTCCGGCCTCCGGCTGCTTGATAAAGCCAATATCCGTCATGATTTTTCCGGTAACATCAAGCACGTTATCACTGAAACCAACCAAACTGGTTCCAGAAACGACGATCCAGCGATCTTCTTGTTGTGCAACAGGCAAATGATCAATTTCAATGGCAAGATTACTTTGCTGGTTATGGATATTCACACTACCATGCGCACTTAGCCGGCCAGACTTCTGCGTCAACTTCAGTCCTTTAAGCAATTTATCCTTCGTGGGTTTCTCAAGTGGCGCAGTAAAATTGAGCGTTTCAAGCAAAACTCTATCCTGGTTAAAATCCACAGCAAGCTTGCCTTCTTTTAATTGCAACCCCTGATCCAGCAGCGCAATCACCAATGCATCTCCTGTTACACTGCCCTGCAGCTCTGGTTGTTCAAGCGTTCCTGCCAGCCGAGCGTGTGCAGCAAGCTGACCTTCGCTACGCAGATTGTCGCCTATAACCGAGCCGACCCAGGTGAGATCAGGCAGATTCAGGTGCAGATCTCCATTCAGCGGGGCATTTTTCTGAATTTCCCAGATAGAACCGGCTGGTTGCAACGGGACACTAACCCTCGCCGTGGCTTCGCCGACGTGCGCCCCGCGAATAACCAACTGTCCGTTTAGATTATTATTTTCAGCTAGCAGATTGAATGCAAGCGTTTGTAAACCCAATGCAAACGGAGTTTCTGTCGGCAGGATAAAGTCCCCTTTTTCTCGCTGTACATGCAAACGCCCGGTTAATTGCTGATCAGCCGCAAACTGCCAGTCTCCGCCCAGTTTCAGAGGTTCATAATTTTTTGGGGACAGCCCGCCCGATTGCAATGCAATACCGGAGAAATTACCCCGGGTAGACCATTGTTTGGGGGTCCAGTGTGCATCAAGAATATTAATATCGCCCGCAGCAACCTTTATACGAGTATGCCCCAATACAACCGCCTCCGGACTGATCCGGACGCTTGGCTGAGTTACCAGATCGAGGGGTACCGAGCCAGTCAGAGCAAGTTTATTAATGATCCCATCCCATTGGAAATGCTGCGTATCTCCGGGACGGGTGATCAATCCTCCTTTTGCCTGAAATTGTGCTTCAGTCGTTTGGTCAATCTGGCTGTTGATCAATAGCTGGTGATTTGATTGAGTCCCATCCAGTCCAACTGATAATTGCTGCAAGAATATTTCTGTGCCTTTTTGATAGGCTCCTGCCTGGAGATCAAGTTGAATAACGGTTCCACGCAAACTGCCTTTGGCTTTGAGTTGGGCAAGTTGATGTTCTTCATGAAAATTGAAATGATTTGAATTAAGCTCAAATGCCACATCCGGACGATCAATCTTACCGCTTAGCTCAATCCGGGAATGCATATCGCCTTGCAGCCCGAATCCGATCTGAGTCAATTTGGGTGCGGCCAGTACCACTGACAGATGATCTTCTGCGTTTCCTAATGCCCCCTTTATCTCAAGCTGATTATCCCCCAGATGCAAGCGGGCATCACTTTTAACCCGCCTGGATTGCAGCAAAGCCAAAGTTCCTTGGCCAGTTACTGGCTGGTTAGAGAAGTGACTTTGATCAATCGAGAAATTAATATTAGCAATCGGTTGTGGTGCCAGCTGCCCCCCCAGATTAAATTTGGCATTGAGATTGGAGGATGGCACATCAGCAAATGCAGAAATGTCAAACTGCTTGAGTAATCCCTCAAACGTAAAAGGCTGCGATTCATCCAGTTGTAATACACCGTGACCTGACAGACTGGAATCCCCTCGGGCGAGATCAAGTTTTTCGACGGTGATGACTGAAGCAGCACGCGCCAATGCCATATCTATGTCCATTTGCAACGCTTCATCACGCAACTTGATCGTTCCATGCTGAGCATCCTGATCGCCTGCAAAATGCAGATTTCCAGACAAATTTGCTGGATGTAAACCACTTTTTAAAGAGGCTGGATTCAATTGCCGGACTTGAATGTCTGCCTGCCCTGTTTTAGTGCTGATTTGCCAGTTGGCTTTTCCTGTCAGGCTACCAGGCACAGCTTCCTGTTCAGACAAACGTAGCGCGATATCATCCAGATGAATGTCATCACCAGTAAATAAAAACTGTAAACGCATATCTTTCAATGGGATACCTTCCTGACCCAGTGGGCGTGCTATAGTATTACTAACAGTAATACGCCCTTCCAGGCGCTCAGCCTGGGTTTGCTCAAGATAACTGCGAATACTCAGATCAGCTTTGGGCAGATCTGGAGAAAAAACATGAGGATTCAGCCCATTGAATACTAGACGGGCATCAAGTAAAGGTAATTTATCAAAAGGATGAATGGTAAAAATGCCAGCCCCATTCAATTCACCATCCTTTACAGCCAGCTTTGCCCTTATCTGTTGTAAGTTACCACTCAGTTTAAGAACCGCATGACTTGGTTTATTATCAGCATTGACAGCATTCGCCCAACTGTAAAACACCAGTTGTGACATCAGATCAAATGGTGGATCGGGGGCAATCTCCAGGTTACCTGCAATCTTTCCCTGCTCCAGTTCAAGTGCCAGTGTTTGCAGACGATGGCGTTTGCCATCACTGTCCAGCCGAAGGACAAGATCGGATATCTCCAGATCGGGCTGATCATTACCCAATGTATAGGTCTTGAGTGAGCGGATACCCAATTTTTCGATTACCATGCCAATTGGCAGCGACAGGCTTTCGGGTTGTGTAACTGGCTCTTCCTCTTCTTCAGATGGTGCGTTATGTACTTCAACTGATTGAATGGTCAGCGCTTCAATCAAAAGATTACCCATCAGCAAACGTTGTGGTTGCCAGCGAAAATCCAGATTTTCTACCCGAGCATCCAGCTCATCATTTTTGAAAGTGATTGTTTGTGCATGAAAAGCATGCTGCAAACTGCCGGATATACCCGAAAATGTCAGCGCGCCATTCGTGGCTCGGGAAGCAGTTGCAAACAACCAGTGTAGGCCAGAAGAAGTAAAAACCAGCCAATACAAACCACTTGTCATGGCCAGCATCAACGCTGCCAGCATTCCCGAAAACCATTTTCTGAAACGCCGTGGAGATTTCACAGAAGATTGCGATACCGGATTTTTGTTATTTATCTGATGATCCATATCAGAACGCCACTGCAATGGAGAAATGCACCCGTAATGTGCCGGTATCATGCCGCCTAGCCAGATCCAGTGCAAACGGGCCGGCCGGGCTGCGCCAGCGTGCACCCACCCCGTAACCTAGCGCTAGTTTAAAATCTTCCCACCTGTCTGCCGCATCACCCGCATCAACAAATGCCGCCCCACCCCAGTCGTTCGAGAACCAGTGAACATATTCAGCTGTTCCAGTTGCCACAACACGTCCACCAACAATAGCATTTCCTTCACGCACGCCCAGACTCAGAAAATCGTAACCCCGGATAGATTGAATGCCCCCGGCGCGGAACAGGTATTCCTGCGGGATCCCCTGACGCGATGAAGCCAGGGTATAGCCAGCTTCTGCACGGAAATACAATGTATCCCGCCGGCCGACAGGAAACCACTGCTGATGCCGGAGGTAGCTGCGGACAAAGTTCCGATCAGACAGCACGTAGCTGGAACCGCCACCCAGTCGCACCTCTGAAACAAAACCACTGTGAACATTTACCGGATCGTCAATATCGTGGTAGCGATACCATGAATCCAGCGCCAGGGTTTCATTCACGGTATTGGGTGCGCCAGAAGGTTCCCGTTCCTCGCGTTGCCAATTGACGCCCACTTTCAAAATGGAATGAGCCGTGGTTCGTATCCTGGAAAAATCCACACGCTGATTAAAGGTTTTCAGGTTTTTGATATCGGTCTTCTCGACGCGTACACCGGATGAATACCGATAACGATTGGCATCCGGCAAAGTATCTACTCTTGCAGAAAATGTCTGGCGTTTTTGTTCCAGGCGCAACAGGCTGCCCAGATTCCAGGCACGCCCCAAAAAATTGTAATCTTGATAATTGATTTCACCACGTGCGCCATTGTTGGAGCTGTAGCCAATGCCTGCACCAACGTGTTTGGATTTTGCCTCAGTCAATATGACTATTACCGGCACAGCCTCGTGCAAAGCGGGATCTGGTTTGATCGTAACAGCCGCCGAATTAAATAGCTGACTATTCTGCAGCGCCACCTGAAAAGCCAACAATTGATCCCGGCGATAGGGATCACCCGGGCGGAAAGGCATACTGTTTTGAATTACATCCGGTTGATAGCGTTCCAGACCAGTAATCTGCAGCTCTCCATAACGAAATGCCGGGCCGGAATCAATGATGATCGACAAGGTTGCCTGGGCGGTATCGGGATCCACTCTTGCATAACTCTCAACGATACGAGCAGTGGCATAATCTCTGTCCGCTACGTTGGAGAGTAAAGCAGATTTGGCATCTTCCCAGCGTGCACTGCGAAAAACCTTACCTGGCTTCAGCGTCCACCCGGCACGCAACTGCTCTACCCGTATATGCTGTTCGGGCTCATCTGCCGCCAGATTTCCCTGAAATTCGATGGACACAGCAGCGACACGTGTGCGGGGACCAGGTGTAACGCGCAATTCATACGCCTTATTATTTTCCCGTTCATTAAATTCGATTTCAGGGGTAAAGTACCCTTCTGTTGCCAGCAGCTCAGTGGATTCCTGTTTTATTTTACGTGCATAAGCTGCCTGACTGATTTCATCCTTGAATGGCTTGGCCGGAGGAGTAATATATTTTTCCAGCAGCTTTTTGGCAGTTGATGGTGCAATAATCGTCACTTCAACAGGATCCGATTTCTTTTCCTTTTCCGTATCCTTGCTAATGGCGGAAGCTGCCAAAGCGGTGCCGCAGCAGGACAAATACAACAAACAGAGTAACAACAACCCAGCACGCCAATTACATTCTGCCTGATAAAAAAACTTGTCCAGCCTATTCATACAGGCGAAACAATATTTGAGCATATACCACGAATACATATCCTGTTTGCTTGAGACACTGGTATAAATTTTTGTGGCGAAAGGGAAATTCATGGATAGCAGGCTGCGATAAGTGGCACCCATTTTACAATAAGAGGACAACATGTCTGTATCAAGACTATTCCAGCAGGATTGTCGTGACTGCCCACGTCTGGCACAGCATCTGGATCAGGTTAAAACGGATCACCCAGATTATCATGCTCGGCCAGTTGCTCCCTTCGGAGATACTTCAGCAAAGTTGCTGATCATCGGGCTCGCACCCGGATTGCATGGCGCCAACCGGACCGGCCGTCCGTTTACCGGTGATTACGCTGGTATCCTACTGTATCAAACATTACATAAATTTGGTTTCGCCAACCGCAGCAAATCTGTTGCGGTTGACGATGCACTTCGCCTGATTAACTGCCGGATAACCAATGCAGTCAAATGTTTACCACCTGCCAATAAACCACTACCGGCAGAAATACGACAGTGCAATATTTTTCTGGCATCTGAATTGCATGATTTTGTAAGCAATGGCGGGCAGGCATTACTGGCGCTGGGAACGGTTGCCCATCAGGCTACATTAACAGCATTGCAACTCCGAAAAACAGATTATCCCTTTAGTCATGGCGCTGTTCACCCTGTTGCAGGAAGATTGAGGCTTTATGACAGCTATCATTGCAGTCGCTACAATACCCAGACCAAACGCCTGACAGAACCCATGTTTGAACAGATTTTCGACAGAATTTGTCAGGATATGGCTGCAACTTGATAAATAACAGGAGAGTAAAGATGCCTTATGTAAATATCCGGCTGGCCGGTACGCTGACCAACGAACAAAAACAGCAGATCACCACTGAAATTACCGACACGCTGGAACGTATCGCACACAAGCCTAAATCTTACGTTTATATTGCCTTTGATGAAATGCCGCATGAAAGCTGGGCAATCGGCGGCCGGCTGCTGGGCAGCGATAAGTAACAAGGTACCTGTCTTGCCGGATTCCTCTTTCGACGGTAAAGCGTTTGTTCTGACGCTCCCTTCTCAACCGGGCGTATATCGCATGCTGAATGCGGCCGGCGATGTGATTTATGTAGGCAAAGCCATTGATCTGCGGAAAAGGGTGTCATCCTATTTTCAAAAATCGAATCTGTCACCGCGTATTCAGCTCATGGTATCGCAGATTACAGGGATTGAGACGACAGTCACCCGCTCCGAAGCGGAAGCGCTGCTGCTTGAAAACAACCTGATCAAAAGCCTTGCGCCCCGCTACAACATCCTGTTCCGGGATGACAAATCCTACCCTTACCTGCTACTGACGAATCATGCTTTTCCCAGGCTGGCGTTTTATCGCGGTGCACTGGATAACCGTCATCAGTATTTTGGCCCATTTCCCAATGCAGGCGTGGTCAAATCCAGCATTCAGCTGCTGCAGAAAGTTTTTCGCCTGCGCACCTGTGAAAATTCGGTGTTTAATAATCGTACACGGCCATGCCTGCTTCACCAGATCAAGCGCTGCAGCGCACCATGCGTTAATCTGATCACCCCGGAAGCGTACCAGGAAGATGTCAACAGTGCAGCCCTGTTTCTGCAAGGCAAACAGGACGAAGTATTAAAAACCATAGAACAGAAAATGTTTGAGGCATCGGATCGACAAGCGTATGAACAGGCAGTACTGTTCCGTGACCAAATGCAGGCTTTACGCATGATTCAGGAAAAACAGTTTGTCGACAGCGGCAGAGCACT
Organism: Nitrosomonas sp. GH22; assembly: GCF_009833115.1. NCBI lineage: Bacteria > Pseudomonadati > Pseudomonadota > Betaproteobacteria > Nitrosomonadales > Nitrosomonadaceae > Nitrosomonas > Nitrosomonas sp. GH22. The sequence continues at coordinate 20,817 of NZ_QRCA01000020.1, read as the reverse complement.
GGATGCTGATGTTATCGCCTGCACAACCGGGACAGACAAACATACTGTTGCGGTCAACCTGGTCATGATTCGCAGCGGACGACATCTGGGTGACAAAACCTTTTTCCCGCAGAACACACATGAAGACAGTATCAGCACGGTGCTGGAAGCTTTTGTCAGCCAACATTACCTGAATCGCAGCGTTCCACCACTGATCATCCTGGGTAAAAAAATCCGGGTGACACTCCTGCAAAAATTGCTATCTGAACAGGCTGGTCATAAAGTCACCCTGACGATCAATCCAATTGGAGAACGACGCAAGTGGCTGGACATGGCAACCGAAAATGCGCAACTGGCGCTACAGCAAAAACAGATCCAGCAAGCCAGCCAGGAAGATCGGTTGCAGGCACTGCAGGAGGTTTTGAATCTGCCAGGTCTGGCACGTATCGAATGTTTTGACATCAGCCATACCATGGGAGAAGCAACGATTGCCTCCTGCGTGGTGTATGACCATTATGCCATGCGTAACGGCGAATATCGGCGTTATAACATTACCGGCATCACGCCGGGAGATGACTATGCAGCGATGCGTGATGTACTACAACGACGCTACGCAAAGATAGCCATGGAAGAAGGCAAGCTACCCGATCTGATCCTGATTGATGGTGGCAAAGGACAAATAAGCGTTGCCAGCGAAGTAATGATAGAACTGGGGCTCAATGATATTCCATTGGTAGGTGTGGCAAAAGGCGAAGCACGCAAGCCAGGACTGGAACAGCTGATCCTCCCCTGGCAGGAAGAAACCTTGCATCTGCCGAATGACCATCCGGCTCTACACCTTACCCAACAGATTCGTGATGAAGCACACCGTTTTGCCATCCAGGGACATCGGGCAAAACGTGCCAAGACCCGTAAAACCTCCTCTCTTGAACAGATTGCCGGCATTGGCAGCAAACGCCGTCAGAACCTACTCACCCGCTTTGGTGGACTTAAAGGTGTCAAGAATGCCAGCATCGAAGAATTACAGCAGACAGAAGGTGTCAGTCGGGCGCTGGCTGAAAAAATTTACCGGGAATTACGCTGACAAGGCGACTTAAACCCAGAAACTGCATCACCAACAGAAAGCTATTCTCGATGAAGTCGCACACGCCATTGCCAATAACCTAAGCTCTGATAAGGCCCTTCAGGCGTTCCTGGACAACTTGTCAACTTTGGCCAAACGTTTAAAGACCCGTACTACGGTAATTTAAATCGCTGGTTAATACAGTCACAAGGCGTAAACTCCTGCAACCGGGTGCACTTCAGTACTTCGTAAATCGCTGACCGACTGATGTAAAAACGTTTTGCAAGCCATGTTACTTCCAAAGTCGGGTTTGATAAAGACTCAACCTTTTTCAAGGGATACCATGATATACAAGATCGGGTGGTTGCTTATCACAGCCACGCTGGGCGGGTGTGCTGTCGGCCCGGATTATCACCCTCCCCTCCCTGGAGTTCCCGATTCCTGGCAAGCTGAAAAAGAAGAGACTGTCGAATGGCAAAGTATGTCTGTGCAGCCGATTGATCAACAAGTATTGAAACACTGGTGGAAAAATTTCAATGATCCCCGACTGGATAGTCTGATAGATCGGGCATTATCGGGTAATTTCGATCTCAAAATCGCACTGTCCCGTATTGACCAGGCCCGTGCTGAGCGTAGCGCCATTCGCGCCGGGTTATTTCCGAGTGTCAATGCAGCAGCAAATGTCCAGCGCAGTCATAATCCCTTTCCTGGTTTCGCACCCGATATCAAATTCAATTTGTTCGAGCTGGGATTCGATGCTTTGTGGGAAATCGATCTGTTCGGTCGTCTGCGCCGCCAGCTGGAAGCTGCTTCCGCCGATCTGGATGCCGTCAATATTCAGTACGGTCAGGCGCTGGTAACTTTGACAGCCGATCTGGCACGTAGCTATATCGAATACCGTAGTTTTCAGAATCAGCTGCGCATTACTCGCGCAAACCTGGCCGCTCAGCAGACCACACAGGAATTAACCGAGAAACTCTTCAAGGCAGGTGTCGGTACTCGTTATGATGCGGTGCGAGCACGCGCACAGACCGAAACTACCAAGGCTCAGATTCCTGATTTAGAGGGAAGCCTAGTTGCTGCGTTACGGCAGTTGGAGAGGTTGACAGGGCAGCAGCCGGGTACACTTACTGCTATCCTGAGTGGATCGAACGCCATGCCTATGGCACCCAGACATGTCATCCTGGACTCACCCGCTGCAGCCATTCGCCACCGCCCAGATCTTCGTACTGCTGAGCGTCGACTCGCTGCTGCAACAGCGCTACAAGGTGCCGCAATCGCAGAATTATTCCCACGGCTGTCACTATCGGCTTTTTTGGGTCTGCGTAATACTGAACTCGATGCACTGTTTAAATCGGCTGCATTTTCCTATAACACCGCTGCCGGTCTCTTGCAGCCACTGCTCAATTTTGGTCGTATCCGGGCTGGGATTGATCTGGCCAATGCGCGGCAACAGGAAGCCTATTTGATATTCGAAAAAACCATACTGGAAGCGTTACAGGAAATTGAAACTGCCCTAACACGCTATCTCAAGGAAGAAATACGGCGACAGGCACTGGCTCGCTCCGTGACTGATCTGCGCGAAGCTGTCCGATTATCGCAATTGCGTTTTCAGGTAGGAAGCGTATCGTTTCTGGATGTGCTGGATGCTCAACGCACACTTTACAGCGCCGAGATCGACCTTGCTCGCTCCGAAGCAAAAGCCTCGACTAATTTGATTGCGGTTTATAAAGCACTGGGAGGAGGTGCAGACGCGACTGTGCCACCCGTGGAAACCATCTCGGAGAGACAATGAATAAACGAGTGAAATCGGTACTGACTTACATCTTTTCAGCCCTCGTTATCATCACTATCATCGTGGCATGGTGGATACTTCGTCCGGAGGGTCTACCTGATGGCATTGTGGCAGGAAATGGTCGTATCGAAGCAACCGAAATTGATATCGCTACCAAGGCGCCCGGCCGTATTATTGAGATTCTGGCAAGAGAAGGTGATTTTGTGCAAGCCAATATGGTACTGGCGCGAATGGACACGCAGGTGCTGCGTGCTCAGCAGAATGAGGCTGAAGCGCAGGTTCATCGTGCTGAACATGCTTACCAAACAGCAAAGTCCATTGTGATACAGCGTCAGAGTGAGCAAACAGCTGCACGAGCAGTTGTTGCCCAGCGTCAGGCAGAACTGGATGCTGCCCGTAAACGTTTGAAACGCACACAAATACTGGCCGGTGAAGGTGCCTTGGCTCAGCAGGAGCTGGATGATGATCAGGCACGCGTATTGAGTGCACAAGCTGCTGTCAGTGCGGCACAGGCTCAGGTTGCCGCAGCCAATGCCAGTATCGAAGCAGCAGAATCTCAGGTGATAGAGTCACAATCGGTTATTGTTGCTGCCCGGGCCACAGTTGCACGCTTGCAGGCAGACATCGATGACAGTGAATTACGGGCGCCACGTGATGGCCGTGTGCAATATCGTGTGGCGGAACCTGGTGAGGTACTGGGTGTGGGTGGCCGTGTCCTCAATATGGTTGATCTTTCTGATGTTTATATGACTTTCTTCCTGCCGACTGAGGCAGCTGGTAAAGTAGCACTCGGTAGCGATATCCATCTCGTACTTGATGCTGCGCCGGGTTATGTGATTCCGGCCAAAGCCAGTTTTGTCGCCAGTGTTGCTCAATTCACTCCTAAAACAGTAGAAACCGAAAAGGAACGTCTAAAGTTGATGTTTCGTGTCCGGGCGAGAATCGATCCTGAATTGTTGAAACAACATCTTGAGCAAGTTAAGACTGGATTGCCTGGGATGGCTTATGTCAAACTTGATCCTGCGGTAGCATGGCCCGCTGAATTAGAGATCAGGTTATCCCAATGAATGTGGATATTTCTACGAAACCAATCATTCATGTACGGAACGTCAGTTTACGTTACGGTGATAACCTTGCACTCGATGATCTTAACATAGAAATTCCTGCTAATTGTATAGCCGGATTGATCGGCCCAGACGGGGTTGGCAAATCCAGCCTGATGTCATTACTGACTGGTGCGCGGGTAATGCAGCAGGGTCAGATCGAAGTATTAGGAGGCGATATTGCGGATCCGACACATCGTCGTGTTATCTGCCCATGTATTGCTTATATGCCGCAAGGGCTGGGTAGAAATCTGTACCATACGCTATCAGTATTCGAAAATATCGATTTTTTTGGTCGGTTGTTTGGCCACGGACAAGTCGAACGCCACCAGCGTATTGATGAACTGCTTGAAAGTACCGGCCTTGCACCTTTCTGGGATCGCCCTGCCGGTAAATTATCAGGCGGAATGAAACAGAAACTCGGCTTGTGCTGCGCACTGATTCACGACCCCGATTTGCTGGTCCTGGATGAACCGACTACCGGTGTTGATCCACTATCACGCGCCCAATTCTGGGAGCTGATCAGTCGCTTGCGTGGACAACACGCCAATATGAGTGTACTGGTTTCTACCGCCTATATGGATGAGGCAGAACGCTTCGACTGGCTGGCAGCAATGGATGCCGGCAAAATTCTCGCTACCGGTACCGCAGCCGAGCTGCGTGCGTGTACCGATACCGACTCACTGGAAGCAGCTTTCATCCGGTTGTTGCCGGTAGAAAAGCGCAAAGACTACCGGGAAATCATTATTCCGCCACGCAATATCCAGGACAACCAGGAAATTGCCATTGAGGCACGCGATCTGACCATGCGTTTTGGCAACTTTGTCGCGGTTGATCGGGTCAATCTGCATATCTCGCGCGGTGAGATTTTCGGTTTTCTGGGCTCCAATGGTTGTGGTAAATCTACTACCATGAAAATGCTTACTGGCCTGCTACCGCCCAGTGAAGGAGAAGCACGGTTATTTGGTCAGGCCATCGATGTCAGTAATCTGGCCACCCGTAGACGGGTCGGCTACATGTCTCAGGCGTTTTCGCTCTACTCTGAATTAACCGTGCAGCAGAATCTAGAGTTGCATGCAAAATTGTTCCACCTGCCTAATGCCGATATTCCTGGCCGTGTCGCTGAAATGGCAGAGCGTTTTCTGCTCGAGGCAGTCATGGATAGCTTCCCTGATGCTCTGCCACTTGGCATGCGCCAGCGGTTATCGCTGGCAGTAGCCGTTATTCATAAGCCGGATCTTCTGATTCTCGACGAACCTACCTCTGGCGTCGATCCAATAGCACGCGACATGTTCTGGGAGTTGATCATTGGTCTGGCTCGCCGTGATCAGGTAACCATTTTCATTTCTACTCATTTCATGAACGAAGCTGAACGCTGTGATCGTATCTCGCTGATGCATGCCGGCAAGATTCTCGCTAGCGATACCCCTGCTGCGCTGATCGAGCGCAGCGGTCACTCCACACTGGAAGCTACGTTCATTGATTATCTGGAGCAGGCAATAGGTACCAGTGATAAACCGCTGGAACCTCCCATCACCTCTATTACTACCAAATCTGCAGCCACCTCAGAAGATACTCACTCTGTCATTACACTTAATACTCGCTTCAGCCCATTACGCTTGTTCAGTTATACCTTGCGCGAAACACTGGAGCTGCGCCGTGACCCGATTCGCGGCTCCATCGCGTTATTCGGAACGGTATTACTGATGTTCATCATGGGTTACGGTATCAGCATGGATGTCGAGAATCTACGCTTTGCCGTTCTCGATCGCGATCAGACCACACTCAGCCAGAACTATATACTCGATCTCAGTGGCTCACGTTATTTCGTCGAACGACCATTGATCACTGATTATGGTGAACTGGATCAACGTATGCGCAGTGGTGAGCTGAGCCTCGCGCTGGAAATCCCTCCGAATTTTGCACGTGATCTAGCACGCGGCGATAACGTCAAAATCGGTGCCTGGATCGATGGAGCAATGCCCACGCGCGCCGAGAATATACTTGGCTATGTACAGGCGATGCATCAGGGTTGGTTACTTACGCAGGCACGCCATCATGCCACGGGCCATTTACCTGCCGGACTAATGACAATCGAGACACGTTTCCGCTATAACCCTGATGTCAAAAGCTTACCGGCTATCGTCCCCGCAGTGATACCCATGCTGCTGATGCTGATTCCGGCCATGCTCAGTGCACTTAGTGTCGTACGAGAAAAAGAACTGGGCTCTATTCTTAATCTGTATGTCACGCCAGTGACCAGGCTAGAATTTCTCCTTGGTAAGCAGCTTCCTTATATTGCTCTGGGTATGATCAACTTTTTTCTGTTATGCATACTGGCGGTATTCGTTTTCGGTGTGCCACACAAAGGGGATTTTCTGTTACTGACAATAGCAGCACTATTTTATGTGACTGCTGCTACAGGCCTCGGCTTACTAATTTCAGCCTTTACACGCAGCCAGATCGCCGCCATCTTCGCTACATCGCTTGCTACCATCATCCCTTCTTCGCGTTTTTCCGGCATGATCGATCCGGTTTCTTCGTTAGAAGGTGGAGCACGACTGATCGGAGAAATTTTTCCCGCCACTTACTTTCTGACGATTAGCCGAGGCACTTTCTCTAAAGCATTAGGTTTTGCTGAGCTTGGTTCATTGTTACTGCCACTTGCACTTGCCATCCCTATCATCACTATGATGGCAGTTGTGTTATTGAAGAAACAGGAACATTAGCAGTGCTCACCTTTCTCAACATTTTTCACCTTGGAATCAAGGAATTGCGCAGCCTGGGACGCGACAAACTAATGCTATTTCTGATTCTATTTGCATTCACCGGCCAGGTATACCTGACTGCTACCGGTCTGCCTGAATCACTTCACAAAGCTCCCATTGCCATTATCGATGAAGATCGATCACCTCTGTCATTACGTATTATCAATGCTTTTTATCCCCCTCATTTTTTGTCGCCGCTTATTATCGATCAGTATGCCGCCGATCCCGGTATGGATACCGGCCTGTATACTTTTGTACTCAATATCCCTCCTGATTTTCAACGCGATGTACTGGCTGGGCGTCAACCCGCCATTCAGCTCAATGTCGATGCAACACGTATGTCACAAGCCTTTATCGGCAGCGGTTATATTCAAAATATCATTACTAATGAGGTCACGACATTCTCTCAAAGCCATCAAATTCTTCCTGCCTGGCCGGCCGAACTCGAAATACGTGCACGCTTTAACCCGAATCTGAACTCGGTATGGTTTGGCTCAGTGATGGAAGTTATCAACAGTATTACCATGCTGTCTATTATTCTCACTGGTGCGGCGCTAATCCGCGAACGTGAGCATGGCACTATCGAACATCTGCTGGTAATGCCGCTGACATCCTTCGAGATCATGATGGCCAAAATCTGGTCGATGGGTCTAGTAGTCGCCATCGTGGCTACGGCTTCGATTGTCTTTGTCGTACAGGATTTGCTCAGCGTACCCATCGAGGGCTCAATCGGGCTATTCGTCATTGGTATGACATTACATCTGTTTGCCACAACCTCAATGGGTATTTTTCTCGGCACGGTAGCGCGTTCGATGCCGCAAATGGGGTTGTTGATGATCATTATTCTACTGCCACTGCAAATGCTATCTGGTGGCATGACACCACGTGAAAGTATGCCTGAGGCAGTGCAGTACCTCATGCTCACAGCACCAACCACCCACTTTGTCTCCCTTGCCCAGGCTATTCTCTACCGTGGTGCAGGTTTCAGTATTATCTGGCCAGAATTTCTTGCTCTACTTGCAATTGGTATTATTTTTTTCATGCTGGCACTTACCCGCTTCCGCAAGACGATTAGTTCTATGGCATGATCAGAAACGAAAGAGACGAGAGATTATACCTACGGGACCAGAATCACTAAGCATGATACATCCTACCTTGCGGGAAGGAATTATCCATTCGCCCAGCCGATTGCCACTGGGGTCATCGAACGGCACCCTGGTTTCATGAACCCGCCTGCCGGGTGCCTGGCTGGCAATCAGAATACGGGCTGATGCATGCAATTGAAATACTGGTTTTGGTCTCAGCGGTAAAGGTTCAGTACATAAAGACACCAGCGCACCTGATGAATCAATGATATGAAATCATCCATATTGGCTTGATCTGCCGCAAAATGATTTGCTACTCACTATTAAAATCAGAAATAACACAAAAGCTTATGCCTGATTATGGCTTTGAGAAAGACAGAAATTCCAATTTTTTTCTATCTGTCATGAACATTTCTCTTGACAGGCATAAAAATATCCACATTTTTTACCTGAGTTGTTGACAACTCCTCAAACCCGCGTCAATACTGGCTGTAAACATAACATATTGTTTCTAATGAAAAAAATAAGTGTGCAAAATTTCAGCATATTTCAAAATCCTGTTTGAAAAGACACCCTTAAGGCAATCATCCTCAAGTTATACACAAACTTATCCACAGGAATTGTGGACAAGTTTGTACGTAATCGAAGCATAAATATTTAATAGATCGCCTGGATAAACTTTCTAAAAACACGCATCGCGATTGTTACAATCTCATTGATCTCAATTTTGTTGGGTTTATTGTTGATATGCTGCGTAAATTCCTGCTTTTTCTGCTCGTTCTCACAATGATTATCTTGGCTACTGCGTGGTTATTTCTTAGAGGCAGTCTGCCCGTTTATGAAGGAGATCTGCTGCTTCCCGGGTTAGCTGATACTGTAACGGTTGAACGGGATGCGCTCGGCACGGTGACACTAAGTGCTGAAAATAGGTTAGATCTGGCGCGTGGCCTGGGTTTCATTCATGCACAGGAACGCTTCTTTGAAATGGACTTGATGCGCCGCAAGGCCGCCGGAGAGCTGGCGGAGTTATTTGGTGGGGTTGCATTACCGGCTGATCGCAAGGCGCGTGGCTATCGGATGCGTGCCCGCGCACAGTCAATGCTGCAAAGGCTGCCGCAAGACCAGCTTCGTCTGCTTGAAGCCTATCGCGACGGAGTCAATACAGGGCTAAACAGTCTCAAAACCAAACAATTTGGTTATCTGCTTACACAAACGCTACCCCGACCCTGGCGTAGCGAAGACAGCCTGTTGATCGTGCTTGCCATGCACATAACACTGCAGGAAAACAGCATTGATCGTGAACTGGGGCTATCAATGATGCATGCCTCCTTGCCGGAATCTGCCTACCGTTTTCTGACTGCCAGCGGTGGAGAGTGGGATGCCGCCCTGGATGACAGCCAACTTGAATGGCCACCCTACCCTCCTGCTACTGATATTGATTTGCGCTCAATCAATCGACAAACTTTGTCAGGCAACAGCTTTCAGGAATTACCCATCATTGGCAGTAATGCTTTTGCAGTTGGGGGCGCTCTAACCAATGGCAGTGCACTGGTAGCCAATGACATGCATCTGTCTTTGCGGGTTCCCGGCTTGTGGTTCCGTACTCGTCTAGTTTATCCGGATCCTTTGCACGCCCAGCGGAAGATTGATGTAATCGGCGTCAGCCTCCCCGGTAACCCGGTTATCGTTGCCGGTTCCAATCGTCATATTGCCTGGGGGTTTACTAATTCTTATGGAGATTTTGCCGACTGGGTCAGAGTCAAGCTCGATCTGGATAACCCTGCCCGTTATGCTGATCATGGTGAGTGGAAAGCAATCAAAGTATGGCAGGAAACGCTACATGTGCGTGATGCACCCGATGAACAGCTCGAAATCCATGAAACTGAGTGGGGCCCTATTCTTGCTAGAGATTATGACGGTACCCCTCTGGCGCTGGTCTGGACAGCTTTCCAGCCAGATGCTGTCAACCTTGATATTATTGAATTGGAGCAGGCAGATAGCTTGGAAGAAGCAGTTAGGATTGCGCAAAACATGGGCATTCCAGCACAAAATTTCATTGCAGGCAGTAGAAATGGCGATATCGCCTGGACAATTGCCGGCCGTATTCCTTTACGCACGGGCGGCTACGATGCAAATCTGCCCGCAGATTGGGGCCAACAGACAATTGGCTGGAGGGGCTGGCTTGCGCCTGCTGATTATCCGCTGGTGATCAATCCGCCAGAGACGCGACTCTGGAATGGCAATTCCAGAATGGTCGATGGCGCCTTGCTGAAAAAACTGGGGGATGGTGGATATGATCTCGGCGCGCGCAGTCAGCAGATCCGCGATCAATTACATGCGCTCAATCACTTTTCACCAGAAGATCTACTGGCCATACAGCTGGATGATCGCGCACTGCTGCTTGCTCGCTGGAAGCAGTTGTTGGAAGAAACATTGCAAAAAATCCCGTCAGCTGCGTGGAGCCGGGAAATGCAGCAAGCCTTGCGTGACTGGGATGGCCACGCTTCGCCTCAGTCGGTAGCTTATCGCGTCGTACACAGTTTTCGTTACGCTGTTATGGAACATATTCTCAATGCCTTTGCGGCAATAGTGAAGCTCAATCACCCTGATTTTGTGCGGCCCCGCCTAAGCCAGGTTGAACATGCCGTCTGGAAGCTGATCAAGTATCGTCCACCACATTTATTGCCTCCCGGTGAGGATAGCTGGGAGGATATGCTCGCCGCTTGCGCACAACGTGTGACAGCATGGCTGCAAGCGCAACCAGGCGGCATTGCCGCGCGCAATTGGGGTGAAGAAAATACTGCCGCTATCCGGCATCCGCTCAGCCGCGCCCTGCCTACATGGATTGCTGCATGGCTGGATATGCCTGCAGATCAGTTGCCTGGAGATCACCATATGCCTCGTGTTCAGACACCAAATTTTGGTGCATCCCTGCGCTTTGTTGTTGCGCCTGGAGAGGAAGAGAATGGCTATTTTCAGATGCCGGGAGGACAAAGCGGCCATCCGCTCTCTCCTTATTACGGCAGCGGCCATTCTGATTGGGTGGCGGGGAATGCCAGCCCGTTTCTACCGGGACCACCACAACAAACTTTATATCTGCACGCCACCGAAGTTAAGCCATATCAATAAAATAACCTGGCTGAAACAGCAGCAAAAGTATCCTCCATCACCCTGGCTGGATACATTGCGTTACTCTAGTGGCATTTGAGTAATCAGCAAGTTACTGTTTTTTCCTGATCAATTCGATTTAGCTTAATATTTTTACAGTGATGTCGATAAAACTTACACAATTTAATGACAGCTTAATAGCCGCATTCTTTAAAGATAGCAGCATGCTGAAATCAGTTAAATTTGACTGAGGTTCTATTTTCAGTAGAAAGGCTGCTAGTTTTAATGTCAGTAAATTACGCATAAAACAGCAAAATTATTCCATATATTCATATTAAATTCACAATGACAGTCACGCTATGAAAGCAAATGAAATACAAAAAAAATTGCTTGTTGTGGAAGATGATCCCGGGCTCCAAAAACAATTGCGCTGGAGTTTTGATGATTGCAACGTGGCTGTTGCTTCCGATCGTGAAAGTGCGCTGGCACAAATCCGCCGACATGAACCCGCAGTCGTAACCATGGATCTTGGTTTGCCTCCTGATCCGGATGGGGCAACGGAAGGCCTGGCAACCTTGCAGCAGATTCTTGCATTGGCTCCCGACACCAAGGTTATTGTGCTGACCGGCAATCAGAATCATGAGAATGCGCTGAAAGCAATTGACATGGGTGCTTATGATTTTCATCAAAAACCCCTTGATGCGGGTGTACTTAATCTGATCGTAAATCGGGCCTTTTATCTGCACCGGTTACAAAGGGAAAATTATAAGCTGCAGCAAGCTGGCCTGATTTCATCAGTTCCTGGATTTATTACCGGAGATCCGGAAATAGCCAGAATTTGTCAACAGATTGAACGTATTGCATCTTCCGATGTTGCCGTCGCATTACTGGGCGAGAGCGGTACTGGAAAGGAAGTACTGGCTAAAGCACTTCACCTGCTCAGTGGCAGAAACAGTAAACGCATGGTTGCAGTAAATTGCGCAGCGATCCCGGAATCATTATTGGAAGCTGAATTGTTTGGTTACGAAAAAGGGGCTTTTACCAATGCTGCAAAACAGACTCTCGGTAAAATAGAAACCGCGCAAGGGGGCACATTTTTTCTGGATGAAGTTGGTGATCTGCCTCTCTCACTGCAGGCCAAGCTGCTAAGGTTTTTACAAGAACGCGTCATTGAACGCATTGGTGGCAGAGAAGAGATTCCGGTGGATGTGCGTATTATCTGTGCAACCCATCAGGATCTGAAGAAAATGATCGATGCCGGTACTTTCCGCGAAGATTTATTCTATCGGCTGTGCGAGATCAGCATTCATATACCGCCAGTGCGTGAACGCATTGGCGACGCTGTATTGCTTGCGCATCACTTCAAGAATCAATACCGTATCAAGGAAAAGCGCCAGACACTCAACTTCAGCCAGGATGCACTGAATGCAATCAGCAACCACCGCTGGCCGGGTAATGTCCGCGAAATTGAAAACTGCATCAAGCGTGCTGTCATCATGGCGGAGAGCTCCCAAATTACGGCCCAGGATCTGGGACTACAATCAGCAGACAATCCTGAGCAACCCGCCACCCTGCGCGAAGTCCGGGAACAGGCAGAACGCGAAGTAGTCGCCAAGGCTTTGGCCCGGATGGATGGTAATATCGTTAAAGCTGCAGAACTGCTCGGCGTCACCCGGCCAACACTTTACGACCTGATGAATCGCCACGGACTTAAATAGCCTATAAAACCTACCAACCTCGTTATTACCCAACCCACTCATGACTTCTCTTTTTCACGAACTGGTTTATCAGTCTGCCGACCGGAATATAGATTCTGTAGCTCTGATCGATCAGAAGCGTCATTTATCTTACCCGGCACTGGCCAAAGCAGTGCGATCATTCGCGGGCACCTTGCATACATTAGGGCTAAGTCGGGGAGAACGTGTCGCCGTTTACCTTGAGAAGCGGCTTGAAACGGTTATTGCCCTGTTTGGCACATCTGCCGCTGGAGGGGCATTTGTACCGGTCAACCCGTTGCTCAAAGCTGAACAGGTTGCCTATATTCTTAACGATTGCAACGTTAGAGTACTGGTCACTTCCGTTGATCGATTCAGCCTGCTCAGCCCGGCATTATCACAATGCCATGATTTGCATACTGTAATCACAGTTGATGAAGCACAAGAATCATCGTCAATACCCGGACTCAATGTCACTTCATGGGGACAAGCACAAATATCCTCTTCTGAAGCTGTACACTTACCACATTGCATCGACAGCGATATGGCGGCAATTTTGTATACTTCCGGCAGCACCGGCAAACCCAAAGGAGTGGTACTCTCCCACCGTAACCTGGTAATCGGCGCAAAAAGTGTTTCACAATATCTGAATAATCAATCGAATGATCGAATCCTTGCGGTACTGCCACTTAGCTTTGATTATGGATTGAGCCAGCTGAACACTGCGTTTTATGTAGGCGCTACTGCCGTTTTGATGAATTATCTACTGCCACGCGACATTCTCTCCATCATCAAACGTGAGCAGATCACTGGGCTGGCGGCTGTTCCGCCACTGTGGGCACAATTGGCACAACTGGACTGGCAAGATGTACAGACACTGCGTTATATCACCAATTCCGGGGGTGCTATGCCGCGAACCACTCTGGCACGTTTGCGCGAAGCACTGCCCAGTACAGAGATATTTTTAATGTACGGCTTGACGGAAGCTTTCCGTTCAACTTACCTGCCCCCTGAAGAAGTGGATAAACACCCGGATTCCATGGGCAAAGCAATTCCCAATGCTGAAGTTATGGTGCTACGGGAAGATGGCTCTCCTTGCGCACCAGGTGAACCAGGCGAACTGGTGCACCGTGGCCCACTGGTCTCGCTGGGTTACTGGAATGATCCGGACAAAACGTCAGCTCGCTTTCGTCCCCTTGCTCCACGCCAACCCGGATTGACCATCCCCGAGCTGGCTGTCTGGTCAGGTGATACCGTGCGAATGGATGAAGAAGGCTATCTGTATTTTATTGGCCGGCGTGACGACATGATCAAAACCTCTGGGTATCGTGTCAGTCCGACAGAAATCGAGGAAGTTATCTATGCAACAGAAACCGTCGCAGAGACTGCTGCATTTGGAGCGCCACACCCGACGCTTGGCCAGGCAATTGTTGTTATTGCCGTCCCCAAAACAGGAATCCAACTGAAACAGGATACCCTGATGGCAGCCTGCAAAAATCATTTACCCGCTTTTATGCAACCTGGTTTGATCGAGTTACGACAGACCAGTCTACCGCGTAATCCAAATGGAAAGATCGATCGAAAGAGTCTGGCCAGTGAATTTCAGCAAGTTTTCCAAACAGAAGAAATATGACGACGAATCAACCTAAACATGCGCCGATGATACAGTTTCCGGTACAGGATCATTGTCTTGTCATCGGCGGCATTCCACTCACACGACTGGCTCAACGGATTGGAAGCACCCCTTTCTATGCCTACGATCGCCAGTTGATTTCCACACGTGTACAGTCTCTGAGACAACATCTGCCACCAGACATACTTCTGCACTATGCGATGAAAGCCAATCCGATGCCGGCTGTGGTACAGCACCTGGCAGGCCTGGTAGATGGAATTGATGTCGCCTCAGTTGGTGAAATGAAAGTGGCACTGGATGCAGGCGTGACTCCAGAGAATATCAGTTTCGCAGGCCCCGGCAAAAATCGTCAGGAACTGGCCTGTGCCATTGCCGCCGGCATTGTTATTAATATGGAATCCGAACAGGAGCTGGAAACAATTGCTCAACTGGCAGACGAAACCGGTTTCCATCCTAAAGTCGCAGTACGGGTCAACCCTGATTTTGAGCTGAAATCTTCCGGCATGAGGATGGGAGGAGGCTCTAAACAATTCGGTATCGATGCCGAGCGCATCCCGGCCGTGTTGCAACGTATTGCGCAATTAAAACTAGATTTTGAGGGATTGCATATCTTCAGCGGCTCACAAAATCTCAGAGTGGAAGCCATTCAGGAAGCACACGAAAAGACACTGCAGCTCGGTTTACAGCTTGCGTCAACCTCACCCGTTCCAATACGCACAATCAACATCGGCGGTGGATTTGGCGTTCCTTATTTCCCCGGTGAAAATCCGCTCGATTTGAGTGCCGTTGGCACTAATCTGAAACAATTGCTGGCAGAAATCCCTGCTTCTTCCCCGAATATCCGGTTCGTGGTTGAGCTGGGGCGCTATATCGTGGCAGAAGCGGGTATTTATGTATGCCGTGTACTGGAAAAGAAACTATCAAGAGGGCAGGTTTTTCTTATTACCAATGGTGGTTTACATCATCATCTTGCCGCTTCAGGAAATTTTGGCCAGGTTATCCGCAAAAATTACCCTGTTGCGGTCGGAAATAAAATGTACATCAGTGAAACTGAAACTGCCTCAGTGGTCGGGCCACTTTGCACGCCACTGGATTTACTCGCCAACCAG
This sequence comes from Nitrosomonas sp. GH22, assembly GCF_009833115.1. Classification (NCBI taxonomy): domain Bacteria; kingdom Pseudomonadati; phylum Pseudomonadota; class Betaproteobacteria; order Nitrosomonadales; family Nitrosomonadaceae; genus Nitrosomonas; species Nitrosomonas sp. GH22. The sequence continues at coordinate 5,459 of NZ_QRCA01000020.1, read as the reverse complement.
ATGGAACTGTCCAAAGCTGAACCCGGGGATCTGATCGTTGTTTTCCAGTCCGGCGCCTATGGATTAACAGCCAGTCCCACCTCTTTTCTTAGTCACCCTGCCCCGCTGGAAATACTGGCCTGAGAATCTGCTGCCAAACTGATACCTTTCTCTGCAATGATACAACATGCAAATCAAATAGCCATTGGTAACCAGTACAAGAAAGTAAATAAATTAAGTATACCCAGGTGCTATTATGACAGTAGCATTTAGGGACAATCCGGAAAGATGAGGAGATGATATGAGTGGTATATGTGGCTGGCTGAGTGTTAATCATTCGACAATAGAGAATCAACAGGTTATTGATCGTATGACCCGTTTGCTGACTCGTTTTGACAGCAATCCTGCACAAACAACAGCACAAGGCAGCGCAGCCCTGTCTGTTGTTGCAAAAGCAAGCCATGCTCATCTCTATGAAAAAGATGGTTTGTTAGTTGGTATCTGGGGAAGGATAAAATCCCGGAATAAACAGCTGCAGGCAGATATTGATGTCAAAGGAATGGCTGCAGCGCTTGCAGATCTATGGTTGCAGAAAGGTGAAAAACTATTCTCTGATCTTGGCGGTGAATTCGTGTGCTGCATCGTGGATAGCCATGCCCGCAAAGTCGCACTGGCCATTGATCCACTGGGGACACATACGCTCTACTACCAACAGCTGGATAATGGAATCCTGTTTGGCTCCTCGGCTGATGTCCTGCTCACACATCCGCAGGCTAGCCAGGAAATCAATCCACAAGGGCTGCTCAACTACCTTTATTTTCACATGATCCCGGGACCTGGCACCATTTACCAGGCTCAACAGCGCCTGCTTCCTGGTGAATACTTATATTTTCATGATGGCCGTGCAGAAATCAATCACTACACGCAGGCTCAGTTTAATGAGGATATAAAGCGTCCGTTTCCAGAGCTTCAACAGGAATTTCTCTCGCTGCTTAGAAAAAGTGTCAGTGAAATAATACAAGATCAGAAAGCCGGAGCATTTCTAAGTGGAGGCACAGATAGCTCCACCCTGGCAGGGATACTGACGGAAGTTACCGGGGAACCAGCTAAAACCTATTCAATTGGTTTTGAGGCAACCGGTTATGACGAGATGTACTATGCACGAATTGCTGCCCGACATTTCTCGACAGATCATCACGAATACTATGTCACACCGGATGATGTAGTCGAAACCATCCCGCTGATCGCCTCGGTCTTTGATCAACCTTTTGGCAATGCATCGGCACTGCCAGCCTATTACTGTGCACGCATGGCCAGGAAAGATGGCCTGGATTTGTTGCTTGGGGGCGACGGTGGTGATGAATTGTTCGGCGGCAATGTGCGTTATGCAAAACAGTATATTTTTTCGCTGTATGACAAAATTCCAGCGCCCTTGAGAAACTATCTGCTCTCACCGCTTATCCTCTCTATTCCGCCCGATACCGATCCTAAATTACTCCGCAAAGCACGTAGCTATGTCGCACAGGCCACTGTCCCCATGCCTCATCGGATGGAAACTTATAATCTATTAACACATTATGGCTTTGAGGCTGTATTTTCTCCAGAATTACTGGCACAGGTTAATACCGGGCAACCTGCGCAGTTGATCGAACAAACTTACCACGATACTTCTCACGCGCGTAGCCTGATCAACCGTATGCTCGCCTTCGACTGGAAATTTACGCTAGCAGATAACGATTTTCCCAAAGTAGTTCAGGCTTGTCGTCTGGGGGGTATGGAAGTATCTTTTCCGTTTGCCAATGATGAAATGCTCGCTTTCTCTCTCGCTTTGGATCCGGATCTGAAGCTGAAGGGGACACAGCTGCGCTATTTCTTTAAACAGGCATTACGGGGATTTTTGCCGAATGAGATCATTGCCAAGCAAAAACAGGGGTTTGGCTTACCGTTTGGTGTCTGGCTGCAATCGCACAAACCGCTACGGGAAATTTCCGCAGATAGCCTGAGCGACCTCAAAGCTCGTAACATCATACGGAACGATTTCATCGATAAGCTACTTGATCAGCACCTTCACGAACACGCCAGCTACCATGGTACCATGGTGTGGCTGTTAATGATGTTGGAGTACTGGTTCAAACAGCATACCCAGTAAAAATTCAAGATTCATCCAATCATCACAAAAAACAACACAAAAAATATCATCAGCTTGTCATATTTTAGCGACGTAAGTATAGTTTAATGTGTCTTGTCCAGACGACACTATTATCCAGTTTATATTTTGTTGATTAACATTCTCGGAAATACGATTGATTGTCATGATGCAAGCAGCAAAATGCAAATAAAATATAAAGTCATATCGTTTATATATTCCCCGAATTGAAAACTGGCCTGAACAGTAAAATTCATCCTGATTAGCCAGCATTTTTGGCTCTGTTTTTTGTTTTAGACAAAACTTATAGTCAAGGGGAAATATGAATGATCTTGAAAAAGCTTTTCACCAATATTTTGAAATTGTGCATGCTAATACGCCGGAGCTGCTTAAAGAGGCTTTCGGCTTACGTTTTCGTATTTTGTGCGTATATAACGATATCTCTGGTTTCAATTCAGTAAATTATCCAGATAAACTGGAAAATGACGAATACGATAGTCGCTCTGCGCATCTCTTGCTGCGCCATCGGCCGACCGATACATTCATCGGAACCACTCGCCTGATTCTGCCTGATTTGCAACATCCAGAAAATAAACTGCCAACTGAACTGCATACCCAATTTTATCCTGAATTTCAGGTAGATCCATCATCTCGTAAACATACCGCTGAAATATCCCGCTTCGCCATACTGAGCGATTTTTTTAAACGTAAGAATGAACACTATACGCTGGCTGGACCTGTTGATATACCAACCCGACCTGCTGGCAAACCTCACGAACGACGTCGCTTTCCTCATCCGATGCTAGGGCTTGTCGTTGGAATTATACAAACATGTGCTCAGTATGAAATTTATTACTTACTTTCATCCATGGAACCAGCCTTGAACAAATTGTTGGGATTTTACGGCTTGCAATTGAATTCCATTGGCCCATCAACTGATTACCACGGACTTCGCAGCCCTTATCATGTCTGCCTGTTAGATGTTCTGGACAGAATTTACCGCGATCAGCGGACAATTTGGGAGCTTGTTACTGACCACGGAAATATCTGGCCGGCCGATCTGACTCTTCTGCGCCAACAAAACAGGCGACAACTCGCTGACTACGGTAGCGCTCGCATATTGGGAAACCAATAACATTCACCATTGTGACGGGAATTTTTACTTACTGCCTTCGGGGCACTCTTCTCCCCGCACTGCTAATTATGCTTTTTTTCACGGATAATGTTTTATCCTCTGATAACGCGGTCGAAGTAGTAGTCCATCCCAGCACCAATGTCAATTATCTTTCCAAGAATTTATTACGCTCTGTCTTTAGTATGCGCCTCAGAACCTGGCAAAACGGTGTACCGATCCGGGTTTTCGTGCTGCCTGACGATGCGCCGTTACACGGTATATTTGCCAAAAAGAAACTCAATGTCTTCCCCTATCAATTACGCCTCGCATGGGATCGCCTGGTCTATTCAGGAACCGGGCAAGCACCACTCGTCGTGTACTCCGAAGAAGAGATGCGTACAAAAATTGCGACGACACCGGGATCAATCGGTTATTTAAGTGAAATCAAGATTGATGGAAGTGTCCAGGTCGTTCATATCAATGAATAGCAAAAAATTTTTCACCAATCCCTTTTTGAGCATCGCAGGGTTACTTCTGACTCTTTTCGCACCATCCGGATTTGCTGATGGGCATCAGGGAGTACAAATTCTGAAGCAGCTGCAGGTACATGGTTTCCTCAGCCAGGGATATATCAAGACAACCGGAAACAATGTTTTCGGTCACAGCAACAACTCGGGCAGCTTTGATTTCAGGGAAATGGGCCTGACAGCCTCTCTGCGCCCGCTACCCAGATTGCAATTCTCCGGACAGTTACTTCACCGCAGGGCGGGAGAAGGCAGTGACGGTGGCATCCGTATTGATTTTGGCTTCCTTGATTACAATTTTATTAATACGCCCGGGGTAGAACTTGGCTTGCGCCTGGGCAGAATGAAGAATCCGTTTGGGTTCTATAACGATACCCGTGATGTGCCCTTTACCCGGCCAAGTATACTGTTACCTCAATCAATCTATTTTGATCGGACCCGTAACCTGGCGCTGGCTTCGGATGGCGCTCAGCTGTACGGAGAATCACGCACAGATTGGGGAAATATTACCATTCAGCTTGGTGCTGCTTTTCCGCAGGTAGATGACAAAGATACCGAAACATCTATTTTTGGTCATACAACCCCGATCCGAGGATATCTGAAAAGCAGGCTTTCATATATCGGCCGTATCCTCTACGAGCTGCCTGACGGACGGCTACGCCTGGCTGTCAGCAGCGCTCAGCTCAATGTTGGCTATGATCCCAGCCAAAATGATATTTTTGAATCGGGTTCATTCAGATTCTCTCCCCTGATTCTGTCAGCGCAATACAATGCAGAACGCTGGAGCATAACTTCAGAATATGCGTTACGTTATTCTCGCCGTCATGGTTTTGGCAACCCCAGACTTGATCAGAGTTCTACCGGAGATAGCTTCTATCTGCAAGGTATCTACCGGTTCCTTCCAGGCTGGGAAGCTGTATTGCGCTACGATCTGCTTTTCGCCAACAGAAAAGATCGCAACGGCAAGAAATTTGCAGCCGTAAGCGGCCATCCGGCATACAGTCAGTACGCCAGAGATTTGACGGTAGGATTACGCTGGAATATTACTCCATCCATCATGCTGAGCACTGAATATCATCGGGTCAATGGAACCGCCTGGCTTTCTCCACTAGACAATCCGGATATCACCAGTACTGAGAAGAACTGGAATCTGTTTGCCGCACAAATTTCCTATCGGTTCTGATGCAAGATCAAGTGAAACCTGCCATCTCCGAGAGGCCAGTTGACTTAAAAAATACTGGCCATAAATTTTTTCGGATATTTATCGGGCTAAGTGTTTAGTCCCACGGTGTGCTGGAATGGGTCAAAGATAAAACGATCTGGCTCATTTTTCCAGATTTTGCAGATGTATTCATAGGGTGTTAGGCCTTTGAGAGCTTTTAGTCTTTTGGCGAAGTTATAAGCCATCACAAAGCGATGGAGATGGGCCTTCAACTGATCGTGTGAGTCGTAATAATACCGTTTTACAGTCGCATCCTTGATGGTTCGATTCATGCGTTCAACCTGACCATTGGTCCAGGGATGGTTGGGTTTGGTGAGACGGTGCTCGATGCCGTTGATCTGACAACACCTATCGAACATATGCGTTACATACTGAGCCGTTGGCCCATTCCGATAACGCGCCGGGAACGTAAACTGGATACCGTTATCAGTCAGGATTGTATGGATCTTGTAGGGAACAGTCTCTGTTTCTTAT
>NZ_QRCA01000019.1:0-1828 GCF_009833115.1 Nitrosomonas sp. GH22 | reverse complement strand
ATCTGCAAAATCTGGAAAAATGAGCCAGATCGTTTTATCTTTGACCCATTCCAGCACACCGTGGGACTAAACAGTTAGAACCTGTTCAAAGTCTAGGGGAGTATGAGAAACTCGGAAGATGAGAAGAAGTTACCCGAGCGACATCAGTCGTGAACAATTCGAGCTTATCAAGCCTTTGCTGGAGAGCGCGCGCAGGAAGACCAGCCCTCGACGAATAGATCTGTACGATGTTTTTTGTGCGGTGCTGTATTTGCTCAAGAGCGGCTGCCAGTGGCGAGCCCTGCCTAATGACTTTCCCAAGTGGCGCACTGTCCACTCATACTGGGCCATCTGGAGTGAGCCGCGCGAAGGAGGCAGCCTGCTGGAGCAGGCATTAAAAAAATCAGGTTGGCGAGGTTCGTACCAGACAGGGGCGCAACGCCTGCACGTCATTCTTGATCGTGGACGCGCAGAGCGTGAAGAACACGGACACGGCGAGCCAGAAGGGCTATGACGCAGGCAAGAAGGTATCGGGCATCAAACGTCATATCGCGGTCGATACCCAGGGTTTGCCGCATGCCATTGCGGTGACGACAGCGGAAGTGACCGATCGCAAAGGTGCGTTGCAGGCTTTCCGGCGTTGTCGTTCAGGCCTGGGCCGGGTGTTGGCGGTGTTGGCGGACAGCGGTTATGTGGGAGAGCCGTTTGCTCAAGGTGTACGCGATGTGCTGAGCGAGACTGTCGCGGTTCAGATCGCCAGGCGCAGTGAGTTGCATACCTTCGCCGTTATCCCCAAGCGTTGGGTAGTGGAACGCAGCTTTGCCTGGTTGGAGAAGAATCGACGGCTGTGGAAGAACTGTGAGCGCTTACTCAACACCAGCTTGCAGTTTATTCACCTGGCCTTCCTGGCCCTTCTACTCAAAAGACTTTGAACAGGTTCTTAGGGCTCACTCCAAGTGTCAGGCACGTCATGCGCCAACTGCAAAAAACCGCTGCCGGATGATCTTCCAGATCAGCCGCGCGCTCCGTGTCCTCATTGCGGCTCAACTTCCCGCTCCTACACCGAGTCCCTTGTCGACGGCATCGTCGCTCACGACGGGCACAGGGCTAAGGTAAAGAGGCCTTCGCTTCCTAGCGCAAAGAAGCTCAGGGCCGACACTTACTCCGGCGTAGAGCACAGTCACAAACATGGCAAGCTCGTTCGCGTCCACCGCACCATCGACAAGGACAATGACCGCTACACTGAAAGGGTCATTGACATTCAGACGGGCGAGATACTCCATGAGTGCGATGAGCCTCTGTCAAAGCACATCAACCATGGCACTGCAAAGCACCGCGGTTAGCCCTAACAATTCGTTCAAGCCGACGCCGCTTCGCGGTGCGGCTTAACTCAGGCGCTAGGCCTGTCATCAAACAACAAGGAGACTCACATGCACGTAGAAGCGACCGGAACTGCGACATTCAGGGTTGATGCAACAGGGCAGATGGTGTCTGTTTCCGCCTCTGACTTGGACTGGGCTTGTCAGGGAGATGGGGAGCGAAACATGGGCCCAGAATTAGTTCATACAGCAGAATTTGACATTGTTGGTTATACGGTTACTTGGAGCATTTGGGAGTACCCTGAGGGCGCTGAAAACCATAGCGATACGGATGTTCCTAAAGGCATTACCCTGGTCACGGACATCAACTACGGCCTCGTACACGATCCCGACTGAACCGCCCCGGGTTTTGAGGAGGCTTCAATATCTGAGAAGATGGAGCCATGAACAAATCAAATAAATATTCCCCCGAAGTAAGAGCGCGCGCAGTCCGTCTGGTGCAGCACGCATGAGTCTCACTCGCTGCCGCG
>NZ_QRCA01000018.1:0-11835 GCF_009833115.1 Nitrosomonas sp. GH22 | reverse complement strand
TTACTGACGTACTCAAAATATATCGCTTCAATAGCGCTGAAGATCTGGAACAGACCCTGATACGTTATGTCAGTCTGTAAACCCGCAACTACCGCTGTCTGCCCTCAAGAGTAAAGCTCCAATGCAGGCCATGAATGAATGGCATAAAACTCATCCCCATCTCTTTCATAAAAAACCATACAATCATCCGGGATGCGACAATTAGCCAGAGATAAGTTACCCGAGTGATATCAGTCGCGAACAATTTGAAATCATCAAACTGTTATTACTCAGCAACAGGCATCATTCTTATGGCTACCCTCACTCAAAAGCTCGTAAGACAAACTAAATGGCTCTCTCCATATCAGTAACAGCCGCGAAACTGCTAAACTGCGCGCCATGATACGAATCTCAGAACTAACCCTGCAACGTGGCCCTTTGCGCTTACTAGAAAATGCAGATTTAACCCTACACCCAGGGCATAAAGTCGGCTTAATTGGTGCCAATGGTGCCGGCAAATCCAGCTTATTCGCCCTGCTGCGCGGCGAACTGCATCCTGACGCGGGCGATTGTTTATTGCCGATGAACTGGCGCATTGCCCATATGCGTCAAGAAATCGACGCACCTGATCGTGATGCGATTGATTATGTACTCGATGGTGACAGCCACTTACGCGATATTCAACAGCAATTAGCCAAAGCTGAACAACGGCAAGATGGGGTCGAGCTTGGTCGCTTGTACTCGGAACTTGACAACGCTGATGCCTATACCTCCGACGCGCGCGCGCGTAAATTATTAGCTGGTTTGGGTTTCTTGGAAGAACAAATGGAAAACCAGGTCAACAGCTTTTCCGGTGGCTGGCGGATGCGCTTAAATCTAGCGCAAGCATTGATGTGCCCATCAGATTTACTATTACTTGATGAGCCCACCAACCACTTGGACCTCGATGCAATTTTATGGTTGGAAGGTTGGCTGCAAAACTACTCCGGTACTTTGTTACTGATTTCCCATGACCGTGATTTTTTAGATGCGGTGGTCGGTCATATTGTCCATATTAATCAGCAAAAACTAACGCTGTATCGCGGCGGCTACACAGCCTTTGAACGCGCCTGTGCTGAACGTATTATGCAGCAGCAACAAGCGCACGAAAAACAAAGCGCACAGCGCGCGCATATGGAAGATTTCATCCGACGCTTTAAAGCCAAGGCCAGTAAAGCACGGCAAGCACAAAGCCGTGTTAAAGCCCTGGAGCGCATGGAGGAGTTGGCGCCAGCACACTTTGATTCACCTTTTGACTTTATTTTCCGCAAAGCCGATAAAGTCTCTACCCCGCTGCTGAATCTCGATGAAGCAGCGCTTGGCTACCACGCAGAGCAGCCTATTTTAAGCAATGTAAAACTACAGCTAGTCCCCGGCGCACGGATTGCTTTGCTTGGCCCCAACGGTGCAGGTAAATCAACGCTGATTAAAAGTATTATGGGTGATTTACCGTTATTGGCAGGCCAGCTCACCTGTAGTGAAAACTTAGTGATCGGCTACTTTGCTCAGCATCAACTGGATTCACTTGATCCCAAAGCCAGCCCGTTACTGCATTTTCAACGCATTGCTCAAGATGAGCACGAGCAAGTCTTGCGTAATTTTCTCGGCGGTTTTAATTTTCGAGGCAAGCGCTGTGATGAACCCGTGCTCAATTTCTCTGGTGGTGAAAAAGCCCGCTTAGCTTTGGCACTGATTGCGTGGGGCAAACCTAATTTATTACTGCTCGATGAACCCACCAACCACCTTGATTTAGAAATGAGACAAGCATTGAGTATGGCTTTACAAGATTTCTCCGGTGCACTACTGCTGGTGTCTCACGATCGTCATCTGATTAAAAGTACCATGGATGAGTTGTACTTAGTCGCCGAGGGCCGGGTACAAGAGTTTGCAGGTGATCTTGAGGACTACAGCAAATGGCTCAGCGACTATCGTTTGCGCCAGCATCCTAATAGCGATGCAGGCACCAGCCCCGATAAAGTCGATCGCCGTGCACAACGCCAAGCAGCTGCAGCACTACGTAAACAACTGGCACCGCTACGCAAGCACACTGATACATTGGAAAAACAGTTAGATAACATTCAAAAAGAGCTACAGGCTTTGGAAACCATCTTGACTGATAATAATCTCTATGAGCCGCCACAAAAAGAGCAGCTCAAGCAACACTTAAACCAGCAAACCAACTTGCTACAACAGCAAGTGAAACTGGAAGAAACCTGGCTCAATAACTTAGAAGAGCTAGAATTATTGCAAAGTGAACTTGAGGAAGATGCATAACGCAATGGTTTGAAGAGCTGGCTGAACTGGGTATCACGAAACGCTTGGCCACCCCACTGAATCGCCCCGGCCGGTACCCATACAAGTCCGAAACTATTGAACCACTATACTGCCGCCTGTGTTCGTGACACACGCCATGGGCCGCCTTTCTTGCTTGAGTACCTTTCAGAATTGCGTTTGCCTTCAGTATTCCTGGTGGAAGGCGGTGCAGCAATCAAGCTGACATCGACGATCATCTTGTTTGAGAAACTTTGGGCTGCCAGTTGGCGATTGACAGTGGCAAAGCCTTGCTGAGCCAGGTTATGTTGTTCCAGCAGGTGACGAAAACGCAGTATAAGTATAGCGCTTTCATCAAGCATGCGATCCAGTTCAAAACGGCAGAACTGGCGCAGGCTGGCAATCTCATCAAGTACATCTTCCATGTCCGGATCAGAGTAGTTGTAGGCAATTTAGGCAATACGCACCCGCACCGAATGGAAAATCCTGTATCAGCACACCAGCGATCAGTCGTTTATGCTGGATGATGGTACTGGTATCTGTCTGATCAATCCGGAAGGGGCAGAAATCACCAGCAATGAAAAACTGATCTGGCACGGTAATACCGAATGGCCAACACAAACCCAGGTGCTGGATAGCGCTTCAGCCATTGTCGCGCTGACCAGCCGTTACCGCTACAGTGAGCGATTGATCCTGCCTGGGCAACGGCTGTATATCCTCGGCCATCTGCAAACGCGATCACCGGCAACCGAGCAATCTGTGCAGAATATTACACGTGATCTGCTCAGTGATTGGAAACAGGACAGAGAGCAATTGCTGGAACGCTTTGACAGCAATCGGGATAGCGAGATAGATCAGGCAGAATGGGAAATCGCTCGTGAGGCTGCTCGATCACAAGCTCACACCCTTCATCAACAGCTATTGCACGAACTGGAAATCCATCATATTTCCAGACCGGAAGATGACAGACGTCCGTTTATCATATCGGTTCCCGCAAACGGAGTTGATCCGGAAATGTCGCCGCCACGCGCTCTTTATGCTGACGGTCAGCCTGGGGATGATGAGCTGCGCTGCTTGGCTGTTGCGGGTACATGGATAGGTTAAACCGATATTTTCTGACGGTATTTAATAAAAACTGCGATGACTAGAACCACAACTGCACGCCGGCCACAAAGCGAACCTGGCTGGAATCTCCGCCTTCCTCTCGCACAAGATCAGCCGTCTTAAAAAAGCTGCGGTCGTATGAAATTCCAATATAAGGTGCGATTTCTCGCCTGATTTCATAACGCAGCCGCAACCCCAGCTCAATATTGTTGAGCCCTTGGCCAGTAGTAAACTTTTCTACCTTTTGCACGGCTGCATGAGTCTCAATACGTCCTTGCAAGATCAACCGCTGTGTCAGCAAAAAGTTGCGGGATGTCTGGAAACGCACGGACACATCTCCATCCTGGCTAATAAAGAGCGCAGACTCCACTTCGTAGCGATACGGAGCGAGCCCTTGAAACCCGATAACCGCATGAGCCCGCGCCACATCTCTCCCTTTAAAGATTTGTGTCTCTCCGCGCACACCGATCTGAAAATCATAATACTTCCCAATAAATCTACCGTACAGAAGCTGTATGTCGATGTCGTGGTCTGCTTTGAAAGCCGTATTTCGTTCGCCTTCACTTTTAAACCACAGTCGGTTGAAGTCTCCTCCGTACCAACCCTGTATATCCCAGCGGAAATCGCCGCCATCCTCTCCCGGACGGTATTCAAGCACACCAGCACTCAGGAACGCATAGTTCTGATCACTATGGGTCGGATGATGATATTCACCCCGAGATTGGAGCAGATGATTGGGCAAAGTCTGTTTTGCTTTGTCTGACAGTATTTCTGCGCTTGCTGCCGGCAGGCTGCTACCCGCACCTAAGAACAGAATCGCAACAATGCCAGCCCCAAGTTGCAGAAAGAATTTCACGGTTCTGTTCCGGGAACTGCATCCAGGGTCTCAACCACACGAAACATTCCTGTTTCCATATGCAAGAGCAAGTGGCAGTGAAAGGCCCAAGGACCAGGTGCATCAGCAGTAATGGCAACAGAAATGCGTTCAGCGGGCTTGACAAGAACCGTGTGCTTACGCGGAAGGTATGCGCCAGCGCCATTTTCCAGATACATCCACATGCCATGCAGATGCATCGTGTGGTCCATCATCGTATCGTTAACAAAAATCCAGCGTAACCGCTCTCCATGATGGAAAAGGATCGGCTCCCTGGCATCTGAATATTTCTTGCCATCGAACGACCATATGAAGCGTTCCATATGACCGGTAAGGTGAATTTCGAGCTCACGCTCAGGTTTGCGCTGATCAGGATAGGGCTTGAGGCTCTTTAAATCGGTATAGACTAACACCCGGCGGCCATCATTTCCCAGCCCGATGCCCGGTTCATCCATACGACTCTGTGTGAAATCCGGAATGAACTGATTGCCAGGACCATGATCGTCAGCAGCATGCCTGACTGGCTTGGTATCGAGATGCCCGGGCCGATCATGCTCTCCATGCGTGTCGTCGAGCTGCATCCCTTTTGTCGGTTCACCTCTAGCTGCATCGTGAGATTCGTGGTCACCATGGCTCTCGGCGTTCATGTGTCGCATGCCCATATCTGCCATGGTGAGAAGCGGACGGGAGCGGCGCGGCGGAATCTCTGCCGTCATTCCAGGGCGCGGTGCCAGGGTGCCGCGTGCGAAACCACTTCGATCCAGTGTCTCTGCAAAAATCGTGTAAGCACGATCCTCTTTAGGTTCCACGATAATATCGTAGGTTTCAGCCGGACCGATGCGGAACTCATCCACTTCAACAGGTTGTACATTCTGACCATCCGCTTGCACTACGGTCATCCTGAGTCCGGGAATCCGGATGTCCTGAAATGTCATAGCCCCTGCTTGAATAAAGCGCAATCGTACGCGTTCACCCGGACGGAAAATCCCCGTCCAATTTGCGGCCGAGGTCAATCCATTCATGAGGTAGGTGTAGGCATAACCCGTTACGTCTGCCAAGTCTGTCGGATCCATTCGCATCCGGGCCCACATCAAGTAATTGTCAAATGCCGGGAGCCAGCCATCCTGCATGACGTCCTTAATAAAATCACCCAGCGTGCGCTTTTGAAAGTTGAAGTAGCCGGGCTGCTTCTTGAGCTTTCCGATCATTGCATCCACTGAAGAAAAGCTCCAGTCCGAAAGCATGATCACATATTCGCGATCGTACTGGATCGGGTCTGGTTCAAGCGGATCAATAATCATTGGTGCATACACGCCTGCCTGCTCCTGGCCGCCTGAATGACTGTGAAACCAGTACGTGCCGTACTGCCTGATCGTGAAGCGATAGGAAAAGGTTGTTCCCGGCTCAATACCCGGGAAACTGACACCAGGCACACCATCCATTTCAGGTGGCAGGAGAATGCCGTGCCAATGTATTGAAGACGTTTCGTCCAGGCGGTTAGTCACATTCAGGGTAACATCCTGCCCTTCGCGCAAACGAAGTAAAGGCCCTGGAACGGTACCATTGACAGTTGTGGCGGTTGTAGTGCGATGATCGATACGAAACGGCGTTCTGGCGATAGTGAGATTGATAACATCTCCGCTTAGCTGCATAGCCGGCGTAACAGCACTTAAGAAATTAGACCAGGCATAGGTCGGCAGCATCCCGTCCAGAGCAGTAAGGGTTCCCAGTGTGCCTGATTTTTTCAGAAAGGCGCGTCTTGAAATTGAGTCCTTCATTCCGATCTCCCCCCCCCCGCTATTTTAAGTTCAGGAAGTTGTCGTTTGCCTGGATTCTGGCAGAAAAATCTCCAGCAAGTCATTCAAAAACCTTCGCCCGTCAGCCGTCGGCCGGATACAATCGTGCTGCCACTCAATCAACCCTCGTTGCTCGGCAGTGGTTAGTTGCTGCTGAATTGAGGCAACTGTCAAGCCAGTACGAGTATGAAACAGCCCAGGATCAAAACCGTCCGTCAATCGCAGTGCATTCATCATGAACTCAAAAATCCGGTCTTGCGGCCCAACTTCCTGTTCCGTGGCAAGCATATTTTCAAGATTGGTATTTCTAGCTGCGGCCTGCTCCAGATAGTGACGAGGGTGCTTATGACGCATCTGCCGGATAATTTTTTCTCGAAAGCTGATTTTGCTGTGCGCCCCGGCACCGATCCCCAGATAATCGCCATATTGCCAGTAGTTCATATTATGCACACACATCCTCCCGGGCTGTGCAAATGCAGAAGTCTCGTAGTGCTGGTAGCCTTTTTCTGCAAGAACACGCTCGATCATGATCTGCATATCAGCTGATGTATCTTCATCTGGCAATTTTGGCGGCTGGCGATAAAACAGGGTATTGGGTTCAAGCGTCAGGTGATAAGCAGAGATATGCGGTACGCCCCAGCCACAGGCTGCCTCAATGTCCTGCAATGCTTCATCCTGGGTTTGATTCGGCAGTGCATACATTAAATCCAGATTGATATTGCTGAAATGCTGTAGCGCCTGTTCAACCGCACGAGAAGCTTCAGCATCATTATGGATACGCCCCAATGCCTGCAAATGCCTGGGATTGAAACTTTGGATACCAATGGACAGTCGATTAATGCCAGCAGACCGGAAATCTGCAAACTTTTGTGCTTCCAGCGTTCCCGGATTGGCTTCCAGTGTAATTTCAGTCTCGGGAGCAAAAGACAGCAGCATACGCGCATACGAAAGAATTGCATCGATTGAGGCACCACTGAACAGGCTCGGGGTTCCGCCACCCAAAAATACGCTGGTAACAGGCCGCCCCCAGATTTGTGGCAACGATAGCTCCAGATCACGCTTGAGTGCTGCAACATATTCGGCCTCCGGGAGCGCGCTATTCGGATCAATTGCATGCGAATTGAAATCACAATAAGGACATTTTCTGACGCACCAGGGCAGATGAATGTACAACCCTAAGGGAGGAAGCTCAATCAGATGAGGTGATTTTGAATCAGGCAGGGATAAAACCGGGATTATTTTTTTCATGTCAATCGCATGATCACAAACACGTTATGTCAAACTAAACCGGCATTTTTTCATTCCCCGCCAGTATTTGTACCAGCCTGGCAAGCGCCTTGCCGCGATGACTGATCTTGTTTTTTTCTTTCATGGAAAGCTCGGCTGCGGTTTTACCCAGTTTGGGCAGAAAAAAATGGGGATCATAACCAAATCCGCCCTGACCTTTGGGTTCAGCAATGATTTCTCCATGCCAAGTATCTTCGATAATGACAGGTTGCGGATCCTGCCCATGACGCAACAGGATAATCACACAGTAATAATAGGCCCGGTGATCGGATTGGCCATGCAGTGCTTCAACCAGTTTGCGATTGTTACGTTTATCCGAGCGAGGTTCGCCCGCATAACGGGCGGACAATACACCGGGCGCACCTTGCAAAGCATTAACACATATCCCGGAATCATCTGCCAATGCGGGTAATCCGGTTGCGAGACTCGCATGTCGTGCTTTGGCCAGCGCATTTTCCACAAACGTCATGTGAGGTTCATCCGCTTCAGTTACTCCAAGCGATGCTTGTGTAACCACTTCAATACCAAGGGGAGCCAGCAGTTTTCCTATTTCAGCAAGCTTTCCGGCATTATTGCTGGCGATAACAATCCTGCTCAGGGAGCGCTGCATGTGTAGTTACTTTTATTGTCAGGAAGCAGCGGTTTCAAGTGTTTTACGTTGCAGGTCAAACAGCTCTTGCAGCCCCTGTTGAGCCATATCAAGCATGACATCCAGTTCCTGACGGCTGAAAACGACTTTTTCTGCAGTACCTTGAACTTCCACTAATCCCAGATTACCAGTCATGACGACATTCAGATCAGTATCGCAACTGGAATCTTCCGCATAATCCAGATCCAGTAGGGGTTGGCCTTTCAGTATGCCAACCGAAACAGCAGCAACGTGATCCTTGATCGGATTTTCTGAAATTATTTTTTCTGCACGCAAATATCCAACTGCATCACACAACGCAACAAATGCGCCGGTAATGCTAGCGGTACGAGTTCCCCCATCGGCCTGGATCACATCACAGTCAATCTGAATTGTGCGTTCACCAAGTTTTTTCAGATCCAGTACGGAACGCAATGCTCTCCCGATCAAGCGCTGAATTTCCATAGTACGTCCGGATTGTTTACCTTTGGCCGCTTCACGCTGCATTCTTTCACCTGTGGAACGCGGCAACATGCCATATTCTGCCGTCAACCAGCCTTGCCCGGCCCCCTTGAGAAAAGGCGGGACTTTTTCAATAACACTAGCGGTACAAATGACCTTGGTTTCACCGTATTCAATCAACACCGAACCCTCAGCATGCCGGATATAGTGGCGAGTTATTCTGATCGGGCGCATTTGTGCAAGCGTACGATGATTGTATCGTGGCATATCAATCACTTATTTTTTACACTGATAATGTAATTCCAGCGTGCTATCGGATAATGTCATCAGACTGAGAAATGGTAGTCAGGCTTGGCGGGAGATCCCGATGATATGGTCAGTACTTCGTAGCCATTATTGGTAACCAGTATTGTATGCTCCCATTGCGCAGACAGACTGCGATCCTTGGTAATCACTGTCCATCCATCCGGGAGTTGCTTGATGGCAGCTTTTCCTGCATTGATCATGGGTTCGATTGTAAAAATCATACCAGGTTTAAGCTCGATTCCCGTACCAGCGCGGCCATAGTGCAATACTTGGGGATCTTCATGGAATTTTGCACCAATACCATGCCCGCAAAATTCTCTGACGATGCCATAACCAGTTTTTTCTGCCAGACGCTGGATCGCGTGGCCAATATCTCCTAAATGTTTGCCCGGACGCACCTCCTCGATTCCACGCCACATTGCCTCATAGGTGAACTCGCATAACCGCTTGGCCTGAATGGAGGGCTCACCTGCGTAATACATACGGCTGGTATCACCATGGTAACCTTCATAGATGACCGTTATGTCGAGATTGACAATATCTCCGTCCTTAAGCTTTTTATCTCCCGGCACACCGTGACAAACCTGATGATTCACAGAGGTACAGATAGATTTCGGATAAGGACTGTAACCAGGCGGTGCATAATTAAGAGGAGCCGGTATCGTTTTCTGTACATCGACCATATAATGATGGCAAAGCTTATCCAGCTCACCTGTTGTTATGCCGGGTACTACATAGGGTTCAATATAATCTAGCACCTCAGACGCCAGTCGCCCGGCAATACGCATGGTTTCAATTTCCTGTGCTGTTTTAATATGAACTACCACACCCACTCCAACTTGCTCCAATAATCATAATAAATATTTGAAGAAATCTGTGAAAAATCTACAGATAAACAATTCATTGATTTTACCGCTCGAGAAATACTGCGCTACCGACTTTTATAAGCGATCACATTCGCTAACTTCAAGCTGTGTGCCCGGGAACTGACGGATCAGCTGCTGAATATTTTCAGTGATCTGTTTAGTTGGACTGCGAACTACAAACTCAAATTGTTCCAGAGTTTGTTCACTATCCAATACATGTTCCACACCCTTGTTTTTCATGTCTTCTGTCAACGCCACCGCATCGGAGTTATCCGTCAGGATTGCCAATGAAATTGCATTATGCCACGGGTTATCTGCATTTTCTTGAATATGCAAATGAGGAATCTCCAATTTTTCTAGTTGTTCGATCTGCTTCGCAGTCTCACGTGCGTTTTGTAATGGTGGAATGTGCATCCAATGAATAGTAATTTTTCCTTGGGAAATCTCAGTGACAAGATCTTTCCCCGTTTCCCATTTAGAAATTTCCGCTCTGGCTAATCCGGCAACAGGTTCTGGCAGGCTTCCCCATTTAAGACATACAACCCTGGTTGGCAACAGCTCTATTTTTTCTGGATGAATCAATGGCTTCTGTACAGAAAAATTATTTTTCGGCAGGCTGTAAAAGTAAAAAGCAGCACCTATATTTGCCAGCAATAAAAAAAGAAGAAGTTTTTTCATCTCATAGATTTATAAGTAAACAATAGCAGCGTTTACTGTAGTCAACAAATCTTGTTAGAATACATATATATTGTCTCTTTTATCAGAAACTACTTTATAGCCTATAACGATCATGAAACTCATTGGAACTACTGTAGCAGCAATCGTACTCACATTTTCCAGCTTTGCATTTGCCGAATCCCCAGCTGCGGGCGATGTTGAGAAAGGCAAAGAAATTGCAGCCGGAATATGTGCAGGCTGTCACAATGCTGATGGTAACAGTACTATTCCTATTTACCCCATTCTTGCGGGGCAGGAACCGGGATATACTGCCAAGCAATTGCATGATTTCAAGGCTGCAGCAGGTGAAACTGCCGCGCGTGACAATATGATTATGGCTCCCATGGTGGCAACATTAAGTGAGAGCGACATCGAAAATCTTGCCGCTTACTATTCACAGCAAAAGCCACAACCCGGAATAGTTGGTGATGCTTCCCTGATAGAGGAAGGAAAAAGGCTTTATCAGGGCGGAAATCTGGAAAACTTTATTCCTGCGTGCTCCAGCTGCCATTCTCCCAATGGACAAGGTATTCCACCGCATTATCCAAGAATAGATGGCCAGCATGCCGCCTACACTCTGTCCCAGCTACAAGCATTTCGCCTGGGAACACGCAAGAATGACACGAACAGTGCCATGCAGATGATTGTTTCGCGCATGAGTGAACAAGAGATGAAGGCAGTATCTGAGTACATCACCACACTCAGGTAACATCTTACTTATCTGACGTAATTGACAGGAGACATTCTTCAAGAATTAACCTCCTGTTTTTTATATTATTACGATCATTCAACCGGCCTCAGTAAGGTTTGTGGAAAAAACATACTCTGTTCTTTTTAAACTAAAGTTGGGTTAACGGTTTTTTCATCTAGTCATCAAACAAACCTGCCCTTCACAGCATCTTACGCATTCGCCATACCTTCTACCCAATCCCCCCCCTTGTATCAGGCTAATTGTCGCCTGTTGGCCATGTTTACCCGCACCAAAGTTGCCAAGGAGTTTCGTAAATGGGTGCTGGATATTCTGGATAAGGAAGTTAACCAGTAACCTGTCAGCAATCCCGACAAATTCATTTCACCGGAACAGCAAGGCATCCTGTTTAACCTGACGGCAATCCGGTTTCCAGAAGGGAGGGATCGTCCTTATGGCTGGAGTGTCACCGGTAATGTAAAAATGCCCCCCTGAATTAAGCTGGTCACTTTTTCTACAAGGTAACGTGGTCAAGTAAAATCGGACACCTCAGTTAAGCTGCTTTTATCGATTTTGCTGCTTCTGCTTCATATTGATTCGGACTTTTGTAATCCAGGTATGAATGCAGTCTTTGGTTATTATAAAACACGGCGATATACTGCAAAATATCCTGCTGTGCTGCATGGCGGGTTTGGTAATGCCGCCATTGGCAGCGTTCCTGCTTGAGGCTGCCAAAGAAACTTTCCGCAACCGCATTATCCCAACAATTTCCCAGACGACTCATACTGCCAATAAAACCGTATGCTTTCAGTAGATTT
>NZ_QRCA01000017.1:0-116266 GCF_009833115.1 Nitrosomonas sp. GH22 | reverse complement strand
GGTGTTTTCATTCACGCCAATTTCTCTGGCGGTTTGGGCTACAGGTTTATCCGATTCAATGGCCAACTTTACCGATGACTCCCTAAATTCAGCTGTATAGACTTTGGGTTTTTCTTGGATCATTTAAATACATTCCTTCTTTCAGTTATTTTAAGGAATGTGTCCGGTTTAGTGTAGCCACATCAACCTTCTTCGCCCGGGAACTGAAATGACCTATCAGTTGGTTCAGCAGTGGCAGGAGAAGGCCATACCCGTAACGCAGGCCTGTCGGGTCTTGGGCGTAGCCGTGCAGGGTATTATCAACGCCAGCACCGCACGGCACCGGCCAGGGATGTGCAGGCGAGTGCTCAGGTGAAGGCAGCATTTATGGCCAGTGGCAAGAGCGACAGTAGTCGCCGTGTACGCAAGGCGCTGGCGCAGCGTGGCGTTCCCGTGGGGCGATTTCGTGTGCGCCGGCTCATGCGCGAGAATGGATTGTGTCCCATATGGAAACGTAAATTTATTAACACAACCGATAGCAAACACGACTATCCCGTGGCACCGAATTTACTTGACCGGCAGTTTAACGTGGCACAACCGAATCAGGCCTGGGTGTCGGACATCACGTATATCCGCACTCGCCAGGGCTGGCTTTACCTGGCCGCCGTCATGGACCTGTACTCACGCAAAATCATCGGTTGGGCCATCATGGCGCCCACTATGCCTGCCGAGCTCGTCGTCGCTGCGCTACGATAACGGTTCATTGGAAGAAACATCACAGTAAGTGGTATCTCCCAAGCGCTGAGTATAATTATTAAGAATTCGTGTTCCTTCTGCAGGCTTGATACGTCCAGCATTTATCTGTCTGCGGATAAACTCCGACATACGGCGATCCAGGTCATTGGGAAAATACTGAACCTGGCTCAGCATTTCCTTCACACTAATTCCCTTCAGCAGTGCCTCGATCCAAAAACCGTTTGCTTCTTCTGCTTTTGCATAAACGTGAACTTCGCCTACACGTCCGAAAAGATTGTGAGCGTCTCCCAGTATCTCTTGATAAGCCCCGACGAGAAAAATACCCAGATAATAGGATTCATCTTGACGAAAATTATGCAAAGGCAACCAATCACTGGTGCCGGACGATGTTACATACTGACTTACCTTGCCATCCGAGTCGCAGGTTAAATCAACCAGTTGACCGCGTCGTTCAGGTTTATTCCACAACCGATGGAGAGGCATCACGGGGAATACCTGTCCGATGGCCCAGTGGTCGATAATCGAATGAAATACGGAAAAATCTCCCAGATACATGTCCGTAAGCTGCTTCTCCAACTCAATCTGCTCAGCTGTGACCGGAATCGACCCAATCGCCGTTAGCTTGCGCAGCACTTCGCGGCAAATACTCCAGTACAAACTATCCGATTGCGCCATGTGTTCAACAGACAGATAACCCAACCGCGCCATCTGTTCGGTCTCCTGACGGATTTCTTGTGCATCGTGATAGCATTCCAGCAGCGTACTCATTTTCTCCGCAGATTGCGCATCGCTATATACCGACGTCATTCGTAACACCACGGCAGGTAGTTCAGCCGGAGATTCGGCCATGTACGGACTGTCCGGCTTGTGTACACCCAAAACAGGAACCACCAGCACGGAGTGATGCGCAGTGAGTGCGCGACCACTTTCTGACAAAAGGTGCGGCATGGGTACTTGCCGCTGATCACAAATTTCCTTAACCGTATAAACTACTACATTGGCATACTCGCGCAGTCCGTAATTAATGGATGATTCCGGGTTGTCGTAATCACCACCGTAATTCACTCCGAGTCCGCCACCGACATCCAGATACTTGATCTGCATCCCCCGCAACATCAAATCAGCGTAAACCTGCATGATTTCTCTGATGGCACTTCGTAGTACCTGAATATCAGCAATTTGACTTCCCAGATGAAAATGCAGCAGTTCCAGTTGCCCGGCCATCTCCCGATTTTCCAATGTCCGTATCAGTTGTACCAGCTCTGAAATAGTCAGTCCAAACTTGGAATTTGCACCGCCGGACTCAAACCAGCGTCCCGATCCTTTGGTGTTCAGCTTTAATCGCACACCCAGCCGCGGTTTCATCTGGCGTGCTTCTGCCAAATTCATCAACTGCTCAAACTCCGAGTATTTTTCAATGATGGGCATCACTTGCTGTCCGATTTGCTGCGCATTCAGCATCAGGGTCAACATCGTGCGGTCTTTTACGCCATTGCAAAGCAGCAGTGTTTCATCGGCAACCAGCGGCAGCATGGCTAATAACTCGGCTTTGGAGCCACATTCCAGTCCAATGTTAAATTCTTGACCAGCTTCCAGTACCTCTGCCACCACTTCTTGCAGCTGATTCACTTTAATAGGATAAATACTGCGATATGTCCCTTCGTAACCACTTTCATGAATCGCCTTCCGAAACGTTTGATTCAGGCGTCGCACGCGCGAACTTATCACATCCTGAAAACGAATCAGCATTGGTAGAGAAGCACCTTCGGAGCGAGCTGATTGAATTACATCTATGATATCTATGTGCAGATCCTGACCTTCTATAGGACGAACAGAAACATGCCCCATCTTGTTCACCGAATAAAAGCCATCTCCCCATTTACTCATGGCATAAAGTGCCTGCGAATCCTCACAGGACCAATCGTGTTTTGCTACTGCTTCATTGGTCATCGATTACTCTTTCAATTTCTTTGTCTGTGACTTTCAGCGTAAAGACATAACAATTCAACTGCAATCTGTGCAGCCGCTAGCGCAGTAATTTCAGCATGATCATACGCGGGCGCCACTTCGACGACATCCATGCCTATCAGATTGATGCCTTTTAGTTCACGAATAATACTCAGTGCCTGGAAGGATGACAGTCCACCCGGTACAGGTGTGCCAGTGCCGGGTGCAAAAGCTGGGTCCAAGCAATCGATATCAAAGGTGATATACACCGGTTTTTCACCAACTCGCTCGTGTATCTGGCTGGCTATGTCGCGACCGGTCGTTTGATGCACATCTGCTGCGGAAACGATATGAAAACCCAGTGTGTCATCATTAGTGGTGCGAATGCCAATTTGTGTGGATGATGCTGGATTTACAATTCCCTCATGTGTTGCCTGATAAAACATAGTGCCGTGATTAATACCATTACCGGAGGAAGGCCAAGTATCAGTATGGGCATCAAAATGAATCAGGCTGATAGGACCATGCACAGCGGCGTGTGCCCGCAGGCTTGGGTAAGCGACAAAATGATCTCCACCGAGCACCAAGGCTGCTGCTCCTGCCCCGATAATATTGGCGATATGTGCCTCGATATGCGCTACGCTCAACAAATCGTCAGTAACGGGTTCGCAATCACCACAATCAATTACACGCAATGCAGTCATCGGGTCTATATTCCAAGGCCATGGACGCTCCCATGCCAGCGATAACGATGCATTTCGAATGGCGCGAGGCCCCAGTCGCGCGCCGGATCGATTGGTGGTGGCGATATCCAACGGCACTCCGGTTACGACCACATCAACTCCTGTGATATCTGCCTGGTAAGGCACGCGAAAAAAACTGGCTGCACCCCCGAAACTCAGAGTATGCGACATCCCCTGTCCGGGTTTGCCACGAAACCCGTTATCCCAAGTATTCATAAATCTCCTTGCTATAGCGTGTTCGCGGTAATTCCATCTTTGTTTTCGATTTCATGTTTTCATTTGATGAAACTTCGGACTCCCAGCTAACCGGTTTCACCGCACCGGATTCAAATTGCGCGAGCTGGTGCTCGGCGATTTGAATCCACACCTCATCAACATGTTCCGCAATGAATTCCGGATCTTGATTGATTGTAGCAGCTCAAGGCCCGGCAAGAGAAAGAAGTCGATACTTTGAGAACGAAAATATTCGTTCTCAAAGATCATGTCGACGGCCACACCCTGCACTCAATTCCACCAAGAGAACCTGCGCCAACCAGCTCAACACGCAGCGGTTGAAAATCAGCTCCACTATGAATGGCACCGACCGAAAGAAACCACTCTGTATTGGTTGGTGCAAGAGCACATCGAAACTTTCTTTATACAGG
Organism: Nitrosomonas sp. GH22; assembly: GCF_009833115.1. Classification (NCBI taxonomy): domain Bacteria; kingdom Pseudomonadati; phylum Pseudomonadota; class Betaproteobacteria; order Nitrosomonadales; family Nitrosomonadaceae; genus Nitrosomonas; species Nitrosomonas sp. GH22. Next base: position 112,197 of record NZ_QRCA01000017.1, on the reverse strand, counting down.
TTGAGACGGAAATCGGGTTCAGGGTGCCTGACTTTGTTAAAGACGAATTTGGGGCATTTCGTGGCATGCTGACCCATGGGTTCTTATGTCTACGTTGTATAAGCTGCGCCCATGAGAAACGGGTGGCCGTTTTTCTGCAAACGGCGTGGATTTCGCCCCTCGTGCGACGGGCGGCGCATGGCGCAGACGGCTGCTCACCTGGTTGATCACATCATTTTCCGGGTGCCGGTGCACCATGAACAGCGGATAACGAGCTTTATCTATACAATCTCCGGGACTGAACAACTATGTTTAACTAACTCCTTAACACTGCCTGTACACCCGTACGTCACCAATATAATCAAGCACCTCGGCCTGCTCTTGTAATCGTTGGCTTAATTGCCCAGCATTTGCATTGACAGCATTGGCTGTACAGACCAGATCCACATGCACTTTGCCGTTTAGATAGTGCAATGTCACCTCGTCTAACTTGAATGAATCAAAATCTGCAGCCCATGCCTTACGCAAGTCCCTCAGCACCTCACGTCGTAACGGCAAGTCCGCACACAATACTGCGACCGAATCATCTTCAGGATCAATATGAACCAGGACATTAGTAATATTTTCATGTGAGCCAATCAATTTCAAACGCACATACTCCGCAATCCTGTGGCCTTCAGAAACACTTAAACGCTCGCTCACAACAATATGTACGTCAATCAAATAAGCACCGCCCATACGTCGGCTGCGTAGCATATGTACACCTCGCACACAGTCAATCGTCTCGATGATACGTTTTAACGCCGCGGCAGCTTTTGGCTCCATGCCCGTATCAATTAACTCTCGAATAGACGCCCAGGTTTGATCCCAGCCAATTTTACCGATCATTAACGCCACGCCAAGGGCAGCAAAGGCATCCAGGTAAGGCAAGCCAAGTAAGCTGCCAGTCACACCGATCAACACGACAATCGAGGAGATTGCATCGGAGCGGTGATGCCAGGCATTGGCCGTTAGCAAACTTGAATTAAACTTGCGCGCAGCGCGTATGGTGTAGTGAAAGAGGCCCTCGTTGGCAACAATCGAAAGCGCGGCAATCAAAAGTACAATGGGGGTGGGCTGCAGTAAGGTTTCTGGATTGAGCAAACGCTGCGCTGAATCAAGCACGATACCAACCTACAGAAGCAATCTACAGAAATATCCTATAAATTAAGCAACGTCTGTCCTTCATCAATCAACTGTTGCAAATGCTGTTCACTGATAAAACTTTCTGCATAGATTTTATACAGGGCTTCTGTGCCGCTGGGTCGGGCGGCGAACCAGCCGTTTTCGGTGCAGACTTTAATCCCACCAATTGACGCACCATTGCCGGGTGCATTGAGCAACACCAACTCTATCGGCTCACCGGCCAATTCTGTGGCAGTAATATGCGCAACGGTCAGAGTTTTAAATACCGCCTTTTGCTCGGCTGTGGCCGGTGCATCAATGCGGCGGTAATACGGACGGCCATATTGCTCTGTTAGTTTGGCGTAATACTGCGATGGGGTTAAGCCAGTGACTGCGCTAATTTCCGCAGCCAGTAAGCACAGCGCAATGCCATCTTTATCGGTGGTCCAGGTTTGCCCGTCAAAGGTTAATAAACTCGCACCGGCACTCTCCTCACCGGCAAAGGCCAACCAACTTTGATGCAAGCCTTTAACAAACCACTTAAAACCCACCGGCACTTCATACAGCTCACGATCATGCGCTGCCACAATGCGATCCATTAAAGATGAGGTGACCAAGGTTTTGCCAATCTTCAATGACTTAGACCACAGCGGTCGATAGGTTAATAAGTAATCAACACATACGCATAAAAAATGATTGGGATTCATTAAGCCAGCGGCATCCACAATGCCATGCCGATCGGCATCTGGGTCATTGGCCAAGGACAGATCAAACTGTTGACGAATCTTCAGTAAATTAGCCATGGCAGCGGGACTGGAACAATCCATGCGGATACGGCCATCGTGATCAGGCGGCATAAAAGCAAAATCTGCTGCTTGGCTGGTATTCACCACAGTAATATTGAACGCTGGATCAAGTGCCAACGCCTGCCAAACCGGCAAGCCTGTGCCACCCATGGGATCCACACCCAATTTGAGGCCCGACTGGCGAATCGCTGGCAAATCAACCACCTGCCCCAGCTCTGCCACATAATGCGCAACATAGTTGTATTCTTGCACTTGACTCAGGGCATCCTGCAAATCCATTCGCTTTACCTCAGCACACTGCTTCTGCAAGTACTGATTGGCTCGCGCTTCAATCCAATCGGTGACATCACTGTCCGCGGGTCCGCCATCAGGGGTGTTGTATTTAATCCCGCCATCTTCAGGCGGGTTATGCGATGGAGTAATAATTAAGCCATCCGCCAAGTCTGTGGGGTGCTGCGCGTTATGCGCCAAAATCGCCCGACTGACCAAAGGCGTTGCTGTTACGCCACGCTCTGTAGCGACAAATACAGCAATCTGATTGGCGACTAACACCTGCAGCACCACATCCCAGGCTGGACGCGATAAGGCATGGGTATCTAGACCGAGAAACAACGGCCCACTGATATCTGCTTGCTGGCAATAATCCACCACAGCTTGCGCAATGGCGAGAATATGCAATTCATTAAAACTGCCAGCAAGCGATGAGCCGCGATGCCCTGACGTGCCAAAGCTAACCCTTTGCGCGGGATTAGATGTATCAGGTTGAATTGAATAAAATGCATTAAGCCATGTGGTAATCAATATGTGCCCCTTTGGAAGTCATTAAAATTAAAGGTCATGTTGTGCGCTCGCTATAGGTCGACTCTTTAGAGCGACATGTCAGGCTGCTTGATCTCGCGGGCATGGCCTGTTCATACAAAGCCCCCTTCTGTACGTAGAGCGCCTGAACGTGGTGCCGCGCTTGTACATCTGTTCCAATCAGCAGGATTTCACGAGGCGCTTGCTTCAGGAAGGTACGGATTGCAAGCATCGTGACAGCGGCCGTTCTCCGTCCAGTCACCTCCGGGCCGTCAAGCAGGCAGATGGGTTTGCCGGTTTCCGTATCGCACACAGTTACTGTGCCGTGGATGGTGGGCAGTTGCCGCTCCTTGTTTGCGGGTTGTACAGTCACGAGTTTGTGAATCCCGATATCATGCGCGGTGGCCGGCATGCTCAGCATTGCGCCACCAATCCCAAAGGGCACGACCATGCGCTCCGGGCTCTGAATCTGGCCGGCATCGTACTCAAGGGCAGCGGTGGCAATGGCATCCACCAGTTTGATCGCTCTGTTTCTTCCCTATCCGCCTGTTTGCGCGCTTTTGCTACGAAATTATGTGCTTGTGTTACAGGTTTGATCTTCTACAGTTTAACTCTCTTGATAATCTACGCGTCCAGAAAAGGATAATCCGTATAACCATGTTCATTGCCGCCATAGAAAGTACTGGTGTCGGGTGTGGTTAAGGGTGAATTTTTCCGTAGTCGTTCAACCAGATCAGGGTTGCTGATGAAAAGGCGGCCAAAAGAGATCAGATCTGCCTGGCCGGTTTCAATCGCCTGACGGGCAAGTGCAGGATCGTAGTTGTTATTGAGCATCCAGGCGGCTTTGCCACCGGCATCGCGGTAAACTTGCTTTAGGGTGGCATAGTCGAATGGTGTATTGCCCTGTTGATGATCGCGGGCGCCGCCAGTCGCTCCTTCAATAATGTGGATATAAGACAGTGCATACCTGGCAAGGCCGCGTACCACATATTCAAATAGTGGTTGCGGTTCAGGATCAAATACATCACAAACGGGAGTGACGGGTGATAGCCGGATCCCAGCAGGGCACGTTGCACCCACTTCTTCCATGACCCCTTCAACCACTGCAAGTAGGAAGCGTGCACGGTTTTCAATGCTGCCGCCATAATTGTCGCTGCGCTGGTTGGAACTCAAACGCAGGAATTGATCAATCAGATAGCCGTTGGCGGCATGAATCTCTACACCATCAAAGCCAACTTCAATGGCTGCCCGCGCAGCACGACGGTAATCATCAATAATGCCGGGCAGTTCGCTGGCTGCCAGTGCGCGCGGTAGCGAAGTGGGTACGAAACTACCCTGCCCATTGGCATCAATTAAGTAGGTTGTGCTCTGTGCCCGAATGGCGGAAGGTGCTACTGGCGGCTGGTTATCCGGCTGAAGGCTATTGTGTGAAATTCTGCCAACGTGCCACAGCTGTACAATAATTTTGCCACCCCTGGTGTGTACGATATCGGTTATGGTGCGCCAGCCATCCAGTGCTTGCTGCGTATAAAGCCCAGGAACGTTGGCGTAACCTTGCCCTTGCGCAGAGATTGCCGTTGCTTCGGTGATGATCAGACCGGCACTGGCGCGCTGTGCGTAGTAGGTGGCAGTGATGGGCTGCGGGACAGCACCGGGTGAACGGTTGCGTGTCAGCGGCGCCATGACAATACGGTTAGCCAGTTGCAGACCGGAAAGATCAAACGGATCAAAAAGTGTGGTAGTCATGGTTTTTCTCGGAAATGGAGGAATTAAAACATCAGCAGGCGGTTGAAGAAGGCTATCGATATATTTCTTAGTATTCTACGTCTGGAGACGGGTGTACGTTATGAATACTGGTTACTTATTGATTTTACCGGAATATTTGTTGCGCGCGTTATTACTGCAAGTGTTGTACCCATTTATGCGCTCGAAAGTCAAAAAATAGCAGCAAAGTCCTAAAAAATGAGGAAATAGCTGACATTGTATGATTTTCAGGTCATGAGGCGCAAAATTGGTAAGCTGTAAAGATCTGGCTGGGAAAATAAATTAAATGCAAAAATATGCATTTTTTTTAGCAGCCAAGTAAGTGTTTGCTGATTGAAACCTCAGTAAATTGTCTATGCTGCAGGTGAGGTGTCCGATGGGGAGATGGCCTACTTTGTAATCAGAAGGGGTTTGGGCGGAGAATGTAGTGCCCGTTTTGTCTATGCTGTAGAAGCGGAGAGAAGAAACGAAGCTATTAACTGGTGCGGGGTTTTATTGCTTCTTTAGCTCATAGTCGGAGTCGAACGTTTGCCGACCTTACGTTTTTGTGATTCGGCAGATGCTATACCGACTCCGTAATGTACTGTTTAAGTGCCTGTTATGGTAATTATTCTTATTTCAATTATCAAAAATAAAATAAGCAAACATAACAAACAAGCAAATACACCATCTGGGCTTACTGCGCGTGATTTATCTGGTTTTTTGGGGGGGCGCCATGGGACACGAAACAAGCGGGGTGCTTGCGAGAAATCGGAAGATGGGATTTGCAGAAACATATGAGGGCCGTAGAAAGGAGCTATTCAACAGAACATGACAACCCAATCAAAATCTGCAACTGTTGCATTGTCTTTGTCACTTACTCCCGCCGGTCGCCTGTCGTGCCTGCCTGATCCGGAAGCGCCATCATTACCTGTTGCAATAGCCGAAGAAGTTGTCGCGGCTTTTGCAGTTGATGCGGGACATGGCTTGTTACAGCTGGGAAGCGCGTATGTTGCCATGGCGCTGCCGCCAGTGTGGGCGTACTGGCGCGATTTTGCGGTACGTTACTTGACCGCAACTGTGTGTTGCGCCTGATGCAGGAACAACCCCACCACCCGATACGCTGACACTTGAGACGCTGATTCTCGATGTGCCGCCTATGCCTGGTGCTGAATATCTCTCGCCTGAAATATTGCTGCGCTGTGGGGCGGAATTGGTACGGCGCTGGAAAGCGAACGTTTTGTCAGCGGATTATCGCTAGCGGAATTTCTGAAAGTACGGCATCCAGCCTGGAATCTGGTTGGGTGCGTGCATTTTAATCTCGCCGAAAACCGCAAGGATCCGGATATGCCGTTTGCTTTCCTGGCAACGTATACCACGCGGCTCTCAACTTACGGCAAGGCGCAACATTTGCCGCTTTCGCGGGCGCTTGTCGAATTTTCCGGCAGTCGCAAGAAGGCACAGCTGCTCGCGTTGCTGATGCCGATACAGCGCGCGGCGGAGCAGTGCGAATGGATCGCTGCAATGATCGAATCCGGTGAGATTTATCATCCCTTGCGCTAGCAGCTGGAGGATGCCATATGCCTTCTTGACGATCTGCCACGCATCGAGGCTGCCGGCATTGTGGTGCGTTGTGGTGCGCATGCCCGCTCAGTGGCAGGCTGGGCGCCCGGCTCGTCCCAGGGCGCGCGCCGCTCTGGGTGCCGGTGCGACACTCGACGAAGAAGCACCGGATCCGGATTGGGCGGAACTTGCGGCAGGGCCGTGGTTGGCCAAAACATTGCGTGGTCTGCGGGCACCTGGTACGCTGGCTACCGTGGATCCCGGCCCTGCGCTCAATGCGATACTGCGCCCCTATCAGCAGGAGGGCGTGCGCTGGCTGTCGTTTCTCACCCGTCTCGGGTTGGGTGCCTGCCTGGCCGATGACATGGGGCTGGGTAAGACTATCCAGGTGCTGGCGCTGTTACTTTTATTTAAGCGAGACGGGACAGATGGCACACTCACTGCGCGTCCTAGTCTGCTCGTTGCACCGGCTTCCCTGCTGGCCAATTGGATGCAGGAAGCGGCGCGTTTTGCACCCGATCTGCGTTGTGTGCTGGCTCATCCTTCGGGAATGACGCGCGAGGCATTGCAGGCACTGGATGCGCAACAATTGACTGGTGTCGATTTGGTGGTGACGGCTTATGGCACGCTGCCGCGACTACCAAAATTGAGGGAGGTGAGCTGGCGACTGGTCGTGATTGATGAGGCACTGGCGATCAAGAATCCGGCAGCCAAACAGGCACGTGAGGTGAAAAAACTCAAGGCTGATGCGCGTATTGCGTTGACCGGCACGCCGGTAGAAAATCGGCTTTCCGATCTCTGGTCGATTTTCGATTTTACGCATCCCGGTTTGCCAGGCTCGGAGCGCGTTTTTTCCAGGTTCACCAAGCGGCTATCGAAAACAGGGCATTTCGGGCCGTTACGCACACTGATTGCACCCTACATCCTGCGGCGCCTCAAGACGGACAGGCACATCATTTCTGATCTGCCGGACAAAACCGAATTGTCTGCCTGGTGTTCCCTGAGCACAGTGCAGGCGATCCATTACCAGGAGGCGGTAAAGGCGCCGGCTCGTGCGCTGGGATCATCGGTTGGAGGTATTGAGCGCAGGGGATTGGTGTTGTCTTTTTTAATGCGTTTCAAGCAGATTTGCAACCATCCTTCGCAATGGCTGAACGATGGCGACTGGAAACCTGAAGAGAGCGGCAAATTTGCACGCTTACACGAAATTGCCGAGATAGTGGCGGCCCGGCAGGAGAAGTTGCTTGTGTTCACGCAGTTTCAGGAGACCACCGCACCACTGGCCGCCTTTCTTGGCAGCGTGTTCGGGCGAGAAGGGCTGGTGCTGCATGGCGGAACACCGGTAGTCCGGCGACGCGAACTGGTTAGGCGTTTTCAGGAGGATGAAAGCGTTCCATTTTTTGTGCTGTCCATCAAGGCGGGCGGATCAGGCCTTAATCTCACGGCCGCTTCACATGTCGTCCATTTTGATCGCTGGTGGAATCCGGCCGTGGAAAATCAGGCAACTGATCGTGCCTATCGTATCGGTCAGCACAAAAATGTACTGGTGCATAAATTTATTTGTCATGGCACTATTGAGGAGCGCATCGACGAGCTGATCCACGCCAAGCAACAACTGGTACAGGATGTGGTTGAAGGAAACGGAGAAATCAATCTCACTGAGATGAGCGATGAAGCATTGCTCGATCTGGTGAAGCTGGACATTCATGTGGCAGGGGGATGATTTATGAGTGACGGGGACTGGAAACCCTATGTGCCAGTGGCCAAACGGCGTGAACAGGCTAGCCAGGTGGATGCCAATGACTTGCTGACTGCCCAGGTTGCAGTTATCCCTGCTAAGGTGAAGGAGTCCGCGAAGGCAAAGGTGCTTGATGATGCTGCATTGGCGGATGTATTTGGTATCGAGATGGCTGCGTTGGGTGTTTCGACCGATGCTCCGGTTGAGCAGGCGCCCGGGAAGCGACAAGTAGCGACTGTGACGAAAACAGCAAAGGCAACAAAAGCAGCGGTGGTAACAACCGTTTCGGAACCCGAAAAGAATGTAGCTGCAAAGACAGCTCGAGCAGTTGTCACGAAGAAGAAGGTTGTCACTTCCAGGGTTGCCGCACAGCGAGACAAATGATCAGTGTGTGACGGGCATGGACCCGGTTTCCTTGGGAATAGCTGCGCGTGCTATCATCAACCAGCAAAAAAATTTTTTTTCAGTAACGTATCTCAATTTAAACCATGAAAAAAAATACAACTGTTGAGAAAATCAAGGCGCCAGAGTTGATTACTTCAGGCTGGTTGAATGCATCCGAACCGATTACGCTGGCTTCCCTGCGTGGCAAGGTGGTATTGATGCATGCCTTTCAGATGTTATGCCCTGGTTGCGTGCAGCAGGGGATTCCGCAGGCGCAGCAGGTATTTAATGAATTTGATCCGGAACGGGTGGCGGTGATTGGCCTGCATACGGTTTTTGAGCATCATGAAGTTATGGGGCGCGATGCGCTGGAGGTTTTTGCCTATGAATACCGGCTGCGTTTTCCGATCGGAATCGACAAACCGAACGAGCAGCATTCCATTCCGCATACAATGATGACTTACCACATGCAGGGCACGCCAACCACGATTTTGGTGGATAAAACCGGTCACTTGCGTTTGCACAAATTTGGCCACGTTAGCGATTTTCTGCTGGGAGTTTCAATCGGGACATTGCTGGCCGAAGAAGTCTCCGACAAGGAACTGGCAGCGGCTTCAGCAGCAGATCAATCCGGCGATACACAGCCAAGGTGCGATGATGAGGGCTGCCGGGTTTGATACAAGTGGAGTGATTATCGGGTCACCATAGCCTCTCTGCGGGCTTTGCGATGACGCAGCGAGTAAGGTTTTACACGGTGGTGGAATGGTGTGTGGATGAGGTAATTACAGATGTCGTCTTTGCGAACGCCAACGGCGTGAAGCAATCCAGTGATCATGGTAGCGAAGGCGCTGGATTGCCATGTCGGTCTGGCCTCATCACAAAGGCGGAAATATTTTGGCTTAAATTACCTTTGTAAAAGGTGGTATGAAGCAGTTCGCCACCACGTAATCATTGCCTTCGTGACCGCGATGACGGGGTGTCTACTGAAAGTTATTTTTCCAGTCACGGATTGCAGCAAAAACACTGACTGGGTCATTAAGATGCTGGCCAACATGCTGGCTGGCGCTGTGGATAATAGCTGGCTGATCACAGCGCAAAAACGGATTGGTGGCTTTTTCGACAGCCAGACTGGAGGGGAGTGTGGGTATATTCTGCTTCAGTTTTTCTTCCACAGTGCTTTCCAGTTTGATTAAATCTGGGTTGTCTGGGTCGAGTACCCTGGCAAACCGGACATTGGCCAGCGTGTATTCATGCGCGCAATAAACCAGGGTTTCATCCGGCAGACTGGCCAGTTTCTGTAAAGAAGCAAACATTTGTTGCGCGTTACCTTCAAAGATTCGCCCACAGCCGCATGCAAACAGTGTATCTCCACAAAACAGGTAATTCTGGCCATAGTAAGCAATGTGACCAGCAGTATGTCCGGGAATATCCAGCACGCTGAATTCCAGCGACAGTTCCGGAAAGCTGAGTGTATCTCCTCCCGTTAATGGATGGGTCATTCCCGGTATTTTTTCGTTGGCAGGGCCGTAGACAGGTATCGCAAATTCCTGCACCAGTGAGGGAATGCCACCCGTGTGATCATGATGGTGATGCGTGCAGAGTATGGCAATTGGTTGCAAGTTCTGTTGGCTTATCCAGGCGAGAACTGGTGTTGCATCACCAGGGTCTATGATGAGTGCAAACTGTTGATTGTGAACGATCCAGATATAATTGTCTTTAAAGGCGCGGACGGGGAAAACATCGATCATTTTTTTTCCTTACAGTAAATGACAAGCGAATCATCATCATAACTAATCATTCTGACAATATGTTTGATTCTGCATTGCAGCAAAATATGCAACAGTGGTTGGAAACTGCATTAGGACAGTACGTGCTGGAGCAGGAGCAGCGTTATTTCGATCGTGTTGTGGCGGATATTTTCGGTTATAACGCGGCCCAGATTGGCTTTGCCGGATTTGATTTTTTGCGGAACAACCGGATGCCTTTCAAGTTTGTGCTCGGTGTGGAAAAAGGAGCTTCAGCCAGTGCGTACCCTGCTTTTCTACCGATTAGGAGCAATAGTCTGGATCTGGTGCTATTGCCGCACACATTGGAATTTAATTCATATCCTCTCCAGATTTTTCATGAAGTACAGCGGGTGTTGATTGATGAGGGCAGGGTCATCATCAGCGGATTCAATCCTTTCAGCCTCTGGGGGATACGCTGGCGGATGACAAAATCTGGGATGGATTTTCCGTGGCGCGGTCGTTTTATTGATTTGTCGCGTGTGAAGGACTGGTTGGAATTGCTTGATTTTGAAATCGTTGCCGGGCAGTTTGGCTGTTATGTTCCGCCGTTTACCGGGGAAAAATGGCTTTCCCGGTTGCGTTTTATGGAGGCAGCCGGAGATCGCTGGTGGCCTGTTGCCGGGGGGGTATATTTTTTGCAGGCGGTCAAGCATGAATGTGGTATGCACATCATCAGGCCTCGCTGGGAAAATCCATCTGTAAGCAAAAGGAGAGCGGCAGTCGTTCCACAAATAGGGCTCGGGGGAGAGAGATAATTTCTGGAATTGCGGGCCGGTGCGAAAAGAGTGGATGGGTTGATAACAGGAATAAGTGTATGCAACTGAAAAGTGATATGAAACGAGTGGAAATTTTTACGGATGGTGCCTGCAAGGGTAATCCGGGCCCGGGAGGATGGGGGGTTTGTTTACATTTCAATGGCGAAACACGGGAATTTTTCGGGGGAGAGCCCGTAACCACAAACAATCGTATGGAGTTACTGGCTGCCATCCGTGCCTTGCAGGAGCTGGAATCCCTGGAAAATAACAGGCAGCAACACTTGCAGGTACAGCTGCATACCGATTCGCAGTATGTGCAGAAAGGGATCAGTGAATGGATACACGGCTGGAAGAAGCGTGGGTGGCGGACAGCAGATAAAAAACCAGTCAAGAATGAAGCGTTGTGGAGAGAGCTGGATGATTTATCTCAGCGTCATCAGGTTGAATGGTTCTGGGTGCGGGGACATAACGGACATGCAGGTAATGAGCGGGCTGATAGGCTCGCAAATCAGGGAGTGGAATCGGTGTTATCTAAAAAGCGGATTGATTGAACAGATTATGCGCTACGTCTTTCTTGATACTGAAACGACCGGCCTGGATCCGGCGCTGGGGCACCGTATTGTCGAAATAGCAGCGGTAGAAGTATGTAACCGACGTTCGACCGGCCGTCATTTCCATCGTTATCTCAATCCTGGGCGGGAGAGTGATGAGGGCGCGCTGCGGGTGCATGGACTGAGCCGGGAATTCTTGCGGGATAAACCTGCTTTCCAGGAGATTTGTAGCGAGTTTTTAGAATTCATAGAAGATGCCGAAATTCTTATTCATAATGCGCCATTTGACGTAGGTTTCATCAATCGTGAACTTGGTTTGATCCGGTTGGAACCCATGCATAATTATTGTCTGCAGATTGTTGATACGTTGATGTTGGCAAAGGAGCTGCATCCAGGTAAACGAAACAATCTGGATGCGTTATGTGAGCGTTATCAGATTGATAACGCTCACAGAATACTGCATGGTGCTTTGCTGGATGCTGAATTGCTGGCCGAAGTTTATCTGGCAATGACGCGCGGCCAGGAAAGTTTGCTGATGGAGCCGGAAGTTCCAGAAGCAGGGAAGTCTTGCGATTCAAGGCTACGTGCAACAGAAAATCTTACATTGATCGTTCAGCCCATCAGCCAAACAGAACTTGAGTTGCATGAGCGACTGTTGGAGCGTATTAATACGGAAAGCAAGGGAAATTGTTTATGGAACAGTCAAGATTAATTTGGAATTCCTTAGGTATGTAGTTTTGTACGAAGCACCTGGGTTGCCAGTACTTTACCAAAATCCCAGACTGCAGCGGGGCCCCGATGCGCGCTGGCCACGACATCACTGACTGCTGAAACAATCCATTGCACATCTGATTCCGTCAGGATGAGTGGCGGGATGAACTTGACGATATTCATATCGCGACCAGCCACCTGGGACAAAATCCGGTGCTGTCTAAATAATGGGACGGTTATCAGCTGCGAAAACAATCCTTTGTTGGCAGCTTCAAGCATTTTCCATGACAGTTTCAGCGAAAGGCTTTTTGTCGGCTCGGTAAATTCCAGTGCAATCATCATTCCTTTGCCGCGTACTTCCTTGAAGCATTCATATTGCTCCGTCAGAGGGGTTAGTGCTTCCATGATGGCAGTGCCAGTGCGAGCGGAATGTTCGATCAGATTTTCTGATTCCAGCACTTCCAGTGTGGCCAGGCCGGCAGCCATTGCTAGATTGTTTTTGCCAAATGTACTGCCATGGACGACAGCACGGTCCATGCGATTGAAAACACGATCAAAGATCCATTCCCTGCAGACCAATGCACCTACCGGAACGAATCCTCCGGACAGTGTCTTGGAGATGCATATAATATCGGGCTCGACCGACCAGTGTTCAACTGCCCACCATTTACCGGTTCGACCCAGCCCGGTTTGTATTTCATCGACGATGAATACGGCACCATATTTACGGGCGAGCTTTGCTGCCTGCGGCAGATAGTCATCATCCGGTATCCACACGCCGTGTCCTTGAATCGGTTCGGTAATAAAGGCGGCAACATCTCCTTGGGCAAGTGCTTGCTCCAGCGCTTCAAGATCGTTGAACGGGATTTCAATGAAATCAGGTACCAGTGGGCCAAAACCTTTTTTGTAATGATCATCTCCTGTGGCGGAGAGCGAACCGAGACTCAGTCCGTGGTAGCAACCATGGCAGAAAATGACTTTAGATTTTCCGGTGGCATAACGGCTGAATTTAATCGCTGCTTCGACTGTTTCAGTGCCTGAGTTGGCAAAAAAAACACGATTTAATCCATCCGGAGTCAACTTGACCAGTTTTTCTGCTAACAATCCAGCCAGTAACGATACGTCGAGCTGGACGAGATTGGGTAAATCAGCTTCCATTGTGCTTTTAAGCACTTCGACGATCTCCGCGTGGTTGCGTCCCAATGCGAAAACACCAAAGCCACTCAACAAATCCAGGTAGCGGTTGTCCTGATCATCAAACAGGTAAGCGCCCTGGGCTCTGACATAATGACGGTCAAAATCGATTGTTTTAAGTACCTTGACCATCTGGCTGTTGAGGTACTTGTTATGCAGGGAGAAATTTTCTCTGCCGCGATTCTGGATAAGATCCTGGATTTTCATGAATGGGGACTCCGGAGCGAGACGGATGCTGGTAAGCGGGTGTAAGAGTATAAAAAATCAGCGCCATTCTACATTAATCTAAGCAAAGTTATGCGCCTGCAGACAGGACGGCAGTTTTGGAGTGCTGTGTCATGCTGCATTTTGCATGTTTGCGGAAACGGAGAAGATCTGTGTGATTCGATAATTGGATCGGCATTGTGACATTGACATTTTTGGTTGTTCTATCTACACTTCTGGACCGGGACTCGGTGGTTAAAAAGATAGTGAGTTCCCGAGTTGGCTGGGCGAGTTATTGATAATAAGCAACTTTCTTGACAGACAGACGACGTGCATATTTCCTTTTACAAGGATATGTTCATTAACTGATCATCGCAGGGAACTGTATATTAATGTCGCTGGGCCGGTGAATGTATTTCGCTGAATAAAATATAAATTCAAGTAGAGGAAGGTAAAGATGAAGATAACAAAGACAATGCTTGCTGGTTTTGCCTTGGGATCGTTGCTGGTAGCAGGTGCTGCTCAGGCGGATGATCATAGCGAGTTTAAAGTGGTTATCAATGCTTATGACACCACTATTCCTGAACTGAACGTGGAAGGTGTGACAGTGAAAAATATCCGTGCATTCAATGTATTGAATGAGCCGGAAGCACTGGTTGTTGAAAAGGGAGATAAGGTCAGCATCGTTGTTGAGAACAAGTCACCTATCAGTGAAGGATTCTCAATTGATGCCTACGGTATCAAGGAAGTACTTAAAGCTGGCGAAACCAAGACCATCAGCTTTACCGCTGATAAAAAAGGTGCTTTCAATGTTTATTGCCAGCTTCATCCACAAAACATTCACTTGCCAGGTTCCCTTAACGTTGTAGATTAAGTTCTGGAATCACGGTAGATGAGAAAACAGGCTGGATTAATCCGGCCTGTTTTTTGTAAGTGTGTACAAACATCTGTCTGAAATTGATTCGGTGTTCTACCGTATCGTAGATATATATTTTTACTGTGTTTTGAAAATCTGATACCGGGTGTCATCAGAGCTTCTTTTTTTGCAAGCACCCAACTGCACCTTTTGTGCGCTTCTCTTTCTAGTTCCCTAAGTTACTGTTTGGTAAACCACATAAAGGTTTTTTGTTAGAATACCAGTTTGTGACGAACTATTTCTATGAGGTATTCGATGGTAGTTGAAAGGACTTTATCCATAATTAAGCCCGATGCAGTGGCAAAAAATGTTATTGGGCAGATCTATGCAAGATTTGAAGCGGCTGGCTTGAAGGTTGTTGCTGCTCGCATGGCGCATTTATCAAGAGTTGAAGCGGAAAATTTTTACGCGATCCATAGGGAAAGACCTTTCTTTAAAGATCTGGTTGAATTCATGATTTCCGGGCCGGTGATGATCCAGGTGCTGGAGGGGGAAAATGCAATTGCTAAAAATCGCGAGTTGATGGGTGCTACAGATCCGAAAAAAGCAGAAAAAGGTACGATTCGCGCTGATTTTGCAGAAAATATTGATGCCAATGCTGTGCATGGTTCAGATGCGCCGGAAACTGCCGCTGTGGAAATAGCCTGTTTCTTCCCATCTTTAGAAGTGTATTCACGCTGAAAACCTGTGGATTTGCCGATCTAAAAGGCCGGATACAATGATTAACCTGCTTGATTTCAATAAAACAGGGCTTATCCATTTTTGCGAAGAAATGGGTGAGAAGCCTTATCGTGCGAGGCAATTGTTGCGATGGGTACACCGGTTCGGCAAGACGGAATTCATAGAGATGAGTGACCTGGCAAAAACGTTTCGTCAAAAATTGATGGAGCGTGCTGTTGTTCATCCACCTGAAATTATTAGCGACCATACTGCGGGAGATGGTACTCGTAAATGGTTGTTATCGACAGGTACGGGGAACGCAGTGGAGATGGTTTTCATTCCCGAGCCTAATCGGGGCACACTTTGTGTTTCCAGTCAGGTTGGCTGTGCACTGGCATGCAGTTTTTGTTCTACCGGCCGGCAGGGTTTTAATCGTAACTTGAGCGTGGCAGAAATTATTGGCCAATTATGGTGGGCTAACCGACTACTCGAAGGCCAGATTGGCGAGTTATCTTCTCCGGATGTCGCGCAGATTCGGGCAGATAATACAGATACAAGACGACCAGTTACGAATGTTGTCATGATGGGAATGGGGGAGCCGCTGGCCAATTTCGAAAACGTGGTGACCGCACTTGATCTGATGCTGAGTGATGACGCCTATGGTTTATCACGTCGTCGGGTAACGGTGAGTACATCCGGACTGGTTCCTGCGTTGGATCGCTTGCGTGAGCGTTGTCCGGTGGCGCTCGCAGTTTCGTTACATGCACCGAATGATGCTTTGCGCGACCAGTTAGTACCAATCAATAAAAAGTATCCAATCAGGGATTTGCTGGCAGCCTGTGAGCGCTACCTACCGGCCGCGCCAAGAGATTTTATTACGTTCGAATATGTTATGCTGAGGGATGTGAATGACAGCATAGCGCTGGCGCGCGAGCTGGTGCAGGTAGTCAGAAATATCCCGTGTAAACTCAACCTGATTCCATTCAATACGTTTGCAGGTTCTGGTTATGAGCGATCAAATACTGATGCTATTGATAATTTCCGGGATGTATTGATGCAAGCAGGAATCGTCACGATTGTGCGTAAAACGCGCGGGGATGATATTGCAGCTGCTTGTGGCCAACTGGCAGGACAAGTAAAGGATAAGACGCGCAGAACGGGTACATGTGGATCTGGCCGAGCCGTGGTTACCGGGTGAAAAGGTTTATAAATCCAGTGTTGGTGGTGAACAATTGCGAGCAATTGCGAGCAATATGGGCAAGCTGATTAAAGCGGGTGTTGTCGGGTTTCTGGTCTGGCTGGCGGGTTGTGAGCATGTGCCGGTTCAGGAAAAACCAACTCCTGAGGAATTGAAGCAGCGTGCATTGCAGAGTGCAAAAATTCATACCGAACTGGCGGGGCAGTATTATCACCGTGGTCAGTACCGGATAGCGATAGAAGAAGCCGGCATAGCACTGCAAAAAAAATCCGATTATGCGCCAGCTTACAATATGCTTGGACTGGTTTATATGGATCTGCAAGAGGACAGCCAGGCAGAGTGGAACTTTGAGCGTGGACTTGGAATTACGCCGAATGATCCGGATATACGCAACAATTTTGGCTGGTTTTTATGCCAGAGAAAGCCCGATAGAATGGAACAAGCGATTGATCATTTTATGGCAGCTGTGCGTGATCCCTTATATGAAACTCCCGAGAGAACTTACACCAATGCAGGGTTATGTGTTCTGAAGCAAAATAATTTTGAGCAGGCACAAGCTTTCTTTCAGCAAGCGCTGGTGATCCGTCCCGACTATGCTCTGGCCCAGCTTGGGATGGTGGAGCTGGATTTCAGCCGGGGGGAGGTGAAGAAAGCCTGGTCATCGATTATCCGGTATCTGCAAACGTATTCTCCTACATCAGGTAGTTTATGGTTGGCTGCTCGTATCGCGCGAGCGAACGGGGATATCAATGCAGAAACCAATTATGCTTTTCAATTACAGAAGCGTTTTCCTGATTCCAGTGAAGCCAGGGAATTGCGTGCAGGCAGATTGAATCATGAAAGATAATGAAATAGATAAACAAGATACGCCAGGTATGGATCAGAATTCGGTAGCTGATAATAATATTGGTGCGGCTCAGGAGAATTCTGGTCAAGCTGGATCGTTTCAACCTGAACGCACGGAAATAATCTCGTCATTTCAAACCATTCAGGCGGATCCCCCAACTGATACAGAAAAGACAGGCGGTGCAGCAACGCCCAATTTTGGACAAAGATTGCGTGATGAGAGAATCAGGCGCGGTATGAATATTGGTGAAGTGGCGCACCGGTTACGTTTGTCTGAACAACAGATAGAAGCAATCGAAGCGCAAGATTTTTCCAGGCTTCCTGCTGCTGTATTTCTGCGTGGTTATGTGCGTAATTATGCCAACTTGTTGCAGCTCGATGATACGACTCTGCTTGTGGAGGCTGTGCCTCAATCTCGGCCAGCAGACAGTGTTTTTACCAGCAAGAATCCATCGCAGCGTTTCAAAGCAATAGAACCTGTTTACCAGTCCGATCGTGGTGGCCGGAGCGGATGGCTGTTGTATGTTGCGGTAATACTGGCGGCATTTGCGGCTTATGGGTTTTATCATGAAGAAATACCGGAGAAGATGGCACCCTATATGCTGAATGAGGGAGATCAAGTTATCCAGTCCGGTTCCAGCAGCGAGAATGATCAGGTGGCGATAGATTTGGCACTACCCTTGTCTCCAACTGCTTCGGTATCTTCTCCTATGGCACCGCCTGCATCGGCGAGTGTCAATCTGCCACCAGCGGCAGTCTTGCCTGCTTTGCCCGCCCCATCAGCCCCGGCTGCGGATACAGCCAAGGCTCCAGATAATGGTAAAAAATCATTACACTTTGTCTTTTCCAAGGATTCCTGGGTAAAAATCAAGGATAGTAATGGGCAGGTCATTCTCGAAAAAATTAATTCGCGAGGAACTGAGCAGACGATAGAAGGAGAGCCGCCCTTGTATCTCGTGATCGGCAATGCAGCCGGGGTCAGTCTTACCTATAACGGACGCAAGGTTGATCTTGCACCCTATACCCGCGGCAATGATGATGTCGCACGCTTTTCACTTGAATAACCTGTATAAATTTCTGAGATCCGAGTGTTAACCATGTCTTCTAATAACGTACCTGCCCCGCGCCGAAAGTGTGTGGGTGTCAAAGTGGGTTCGGTGATGATTGGTGGTGGTGCACCGATTGTTGTGCAATCAATGACCAATACCGATACTGCTGATGAGCTGGCGACTGTCCAGCAGGTTGAACAGCTTGCGCGTGCCGGTTCCGAACTTGTCAGAATTACCGTCAATTCCATGGAGGCAGCGCGAACAGTTCCCGCAATCCGCGCGCGGCTGGATGATATGGATTGCCATGTTCCGCTGGTGGGTGATTTCCATTTCAATGGACACAAGTTGCTGACTGCTTATCCGGAATGCGCAAAGGCGCTGGCCAAATACCGTATTAACCCGGGAAACGTGGGTCATGGGAAAAAGCGAGACGAACAGTTCTCCATACTGATTGAAATGGCCTGCAAATATGACAAACCAGTTCGTATCGGGGTGAATTGGGGTAGTCTCGATCCGGAGATGCTGGCGCGGATCATGGATGAAAATGCGCGTTCTCCAGACCCGTTAGGTGCTTCACAGGTCATGCACAAGGCACTTATCACCTCTGCGTTGGAAAGTGCGGCCAGGGCAGAAGAACTGGGCTTGGGTCGGGATCACATCGTGCTGTCATGCAAGGTTAGCGGTGTGCAAGATCTGATTGCGGTTTATGGGGAGTTGGCTGCGCAGTGCGATTATGCACTGCATCTGGGGTTGACTGAAGCCGGCATGGGGTCAAAGGGTATTGTTGCTTCGACAGCAGCACTGGCGGTGCTTTTGTTCAAGGGAATTGGCGATACGATTCGTATCTCCCTGACGCCAGAGCCGGGCGGAGATCGCGCGCGTGAAGTTATCGTCGCTCAGGAAATCCTGCAGACAATGGGGTTGCGCGCGTTTGTTCCGCTGGTGGCATCCTGTCCGGGATGCGGGCGCACAACCAGTACCTATTTCCAAGAACTTGCCGAAAGTATTCAGATCTATGTGCGCGAGCAAATGATCATCTGGCGCGAACAATATGAAGGTGTCGAGAATATGTCGCTGGCAGTTATGGGATGTGTGGTCAACGGACCAGGTGAAAGCAAGCATGCCAATATTGGTATCAGTTTGCCCGGATCAGGTGAAACTCCGGTGGCACCGGTTTTCGTGGATGGTCAAAAGACCGTTACCTTGAAAGGCGACAACATCGCTGGCGAATTCCGTGTAATCGTTGATGAATACGTGCGCACCAAATACCGGAAAAAAGTAGCTAATGCCTGAAGCAATCAGGGCAGTACGCGGGATGAACGACATCCTGCCTGATGAAAGTGATTTGTGGGGGTTTTTCGAAGATACGATCCGCACGTGGCTGGCTGCCTACGGTTATCGTAATTTACGAACCCCTATTGTTGAGCAGACTGATTTGTTCGTCCGTTCAATTGGGGAAGTCACTGATATCGTCGAGAAAGAGATGTACTCGTTCATTGATCAACTCAATGGCGAAAATCTGACATTGCGTCCAGAAGGAACAGCTTCCTGTGTACGTGCAGTGATTGAGCATAATCTGCTGTATTCCGGACCCCAACGCCTGTACTACAGCGGCCCGATGTTTCGGCATGAACGCCCACAGAAGGGGCGTTATCGCCAGTTTCATCAGGTTGGTGTGGAAGCACTCGGATTTGTTGGCCCGGATATCGATGCAGAACTCATCATTATGTGCGCGCGGCTGTGGCGTTTGCTGGGTATTCCGGATGTGCGCCTTGAAATCAGCACGCTTGGCAGCATTGAATCACGTTTGATTTATCGTGCGCGCCTGATCAGCTATTTGGAAAAATTTTACGATGAGCTTGATGAAGATGCACGCCGGCGATTGAAAACCAACCCGTTGCGTATTCTTGACAGTAAAAATCCGGGCATGCGTGAAATATTGGAAGGTGCACCCCATCTGTTCGATGATCTGGATGAAGATTCACTTATTCATTTTGACGCACTGCAGCGGATTTTGCGTAACCAGGGGATCAGTTTTGAAATCAATCACCGTCTGGTCAGAGGGCTGGATTACTATAACCGCACGGTGTTCGAATGGGTGACTGACAAATTAGGGGCTCAGGGAACCATCTGTGCAGGTGGACGATATGACGGACTGATTGCGCAGATTGGTGGCAAACCAGCTCCGGCATGCGGTTTTGCGATGGGAATAGAACGGATACTGTCTCTGATCAGTGAAACTGATGTGGCTGCTGAAATACACACTGTTCCTGATGTTTATGTTGTTCATCAAGGAGATATTGCAGCTGGGTTTTCCTGGAAAGTCGCAGAATCCTTGCGGGATGCAGGCTTCAAGGTTGTGCTACATAGCGGCGGGGGAAGCTTCAAGGTTCAGATGAAAAAAGCTGATGCCAGTGGCGCACGGTTTGCCGCTATCATCGGGGACGATGAGGCTGCAACCGGGCAGGTCAGTATCAAGTCATTACGTGAGGCAGTGGAGCAAGTCAAAATTGATTTGATGAAAGTCGCCGTGTTTCTGGAAAATATTTAATGAAGATGGAAGGTAAGAAATAATGTCTGCATACAACTTTGAAGAACAGGAAAAAATAGATCGGCTGAAGGCCTGGTGGTCTGCTAATGGCGCAACGTTATTGCTTACTATAGTTGTTTTTGCAGCAGTAGTGGTGGGTACCCGGCTATGGAATCATTACAAGGGCGAGCAGGCTAGACAGGCGGCTGATTTATATACCGTTCTCCAGCAACAGGTCGAAAAGGGAAGTAAGTTTGAAAAGATAACAGATGCAGCGCAGCTGCTCATCCAAGGTTTTCCCGGGAGTGGCTATGCCTCGCGTGCAGCGCTGATTGCTGCCCATTCTGCAGTGCAGGCAGGTAATAACCAGTCTGCCAGAGATATGCTGCAATGGGTGCTTGATCATACCGAAGAACCCGAAGTGAAAGATCTTGCCCGGATACGACTGGCAAATGTGCTAGTGGATGAGGGTAAATATGATCAGGCACTGTCACTGTTGAACGCACAGCATGGTGCTTCTTTTACCGGGCTCTATGCAGATTTGCGGGGAGATGCGCTGGCTGCTTCCGGGAAAATAGATGAAGCACGTGCAGCCTATCAGAAGGCACTGGACAGCCTGGATACGCAGGGTGCCTACCGAAATGTGGTACAGATGAAACTGGATGCATTGAGAGAACGTTAATAGTGGCTGGAAATATTCTGTTATTGATCCTTGATTATGTTTTTCATGCAGGCAGCCGGACACTGCGTGTCTGTATCCTTTCTTTACTGATCTTGCTAAGCGGTTGCGCAAATTTGAGCGAACTGGGAGGGGGACATTTAACTGATCTTTTCAGTAGTGAAGAAGATGAGGTTGAAATCGATGAAGCCGAGATTGCTGCGCTACAGACATTGGCCCCGATCAACCCGCTCTGGCAGGTCAAGCTGGCAGAAAGTAAAACTGCAGTTTTTTTGCCGGTCTACGATAACGGAGCCCTTTACGTTGCTGATGAAGATGGGCGTTTGGTCAAACTCGACCCGGTGACAGGTCGCGAGATCTGGCGTGTAGAGACTAAATCCCAGCTTTCTGGAGGAGTCGGTGCTGGCGGAGGAATGATTCTGCTCGGAACCTACAAGGGTGAAGTGCTGGCATTTGATGAGGCGGGTAACGCCTTGTGGCAATCCCGGGTTCCTGGTGAAGTCTTGAGCCCGCCAAAGACAGACAGTGGCATTGTAGTCGTGCGTACCGGTGACAGTAAATTATTTGGTCTGAATGCAACGGATGGAAAACGTATCTGGAGCTATCAAAGTGTCACACCGCCGCTGACAGTCAGAAGTTTTGTCGGAGTATCAATTACCCGGGGTGCTGTCTTTGCCGGATTTCCCGGCGGGAAATTAATTGCGCTGGATTTGCTTACCGGTAATGTAGGCTGGGAAGAAACTGTTTCACAACCGCATGGTGTTACCGAGCTGGAACGTATGACTGATATCAGCAGTCTGCCGATTGTCGATGAAAACCAGGTGTGCGCAGTGGCTTATCGCGGACGTGCTGCCTGCTTCGAAATTTCCAGTGGTAATCAGATTTGGGCGAGAGATGCGTCAAGCAGCATGGGGATGGTGATTGATAACCATCACGTATACATCAGCGAAGAACATGGAATCGTCGCTGCTTACGACAAAAGTAGTGGTACGGCCGTCTGGAAGCGTGGAAAGCTGGGCAGCCGGAAGCTCTCTGGCTTGATGATCGTCAGAGGTAACCGGCTGGTGGTCGGGGATGATCAAGGGTTTGTTACTCTGATCAACCGTCAGGATGGCTCCCTGCTTGCCCGTTCACCCACGGATGGAGGCATAATTTTGTCGCGTGCTGAATATCTACCGGATGGCTTTGTAGTACAAACACTCAAAGGCGGTGTTTTCGCTTTTTCCTTGCAATAACCGGATTTTTCTATGCTTTCCGGGTAAAGCATTTTTCATATCTCCTTTATCATGAAACCCACTCTCGTACTGGTTGGGCGTCCGAATGTCGGAAAATCGACATTATTCAACCGTCTGACTCGCAGTCGTGATGCGATTGTGGCAGATATTCCCGGATTGACACGTGACCGTCACTATGGCCACGGCAGGCTGGGTCTAAAACCCTATCTCGTGGTGGATACCGGCGGTTTTGAGCCTGTAGTCAAATCTGGCATCCTGCATGCCATGGCCAGACAAACCCTGCAGGCTGTAGATGAGGCCGATGTTGTGCTGTTTATCGTCGATGGCCGTCAAGGACTGGCTTCACAAGACAAAATCATTGCAGATCAGCTGCGTAAAACTGGCCGAAAAATAATACTCGTCGTCAATAAAGCCGAAGGGATGCCTTATTCAACAGCAGCAGTTGAATTCCATGAATTGGGACTGGGCACACCTTGTGTTGTTTCAGCTTTGCATGGAGAACATCTCGGTGAGCTGATTGATTTTGCACTGGAAGATTATCCGTATGCAGAAGATATCAAAGCCGAGCCTGGTCAGGAAAAGCACCCCGTCATTGCCATTGCTGGCCGCCCGAATGTTGGCAAATCCACACTGATCAATACACTTTTGGGTGAAGAACGGATGATTGCCTTTGATCAACCAGGTACTACCAGGGACAGTATTTATATTGATTTTGAATATGGCCAACGCCGCTATACATTGATCGATACGGCAGGTTTGCGCCGATCAGGCAAGGTTTGGGAAACCGTGGAAAAATTCTCGGTGGTCAAGACCTTGCAATCGATCGAAGCTGCCAACGTGGTTGTCCTGGTGCTGGATGCGCAAAGCGGTATCTCTGAACAGGATGCACATATTGCCGGATTCATACTGGAAACTGGTCGTGCACTGGTTATTGCAATCAACAAATGGGATGGCATGGATGACTACCAGCGTGATACCACCAAACGAGAGTTTGAACGTAAGCTTGCCTTTCTGAATTTTGCCAACCTGCATTATATTTCCGCTCTGTACGGTAATGGAGTGAAAGCATTGATGCCTTCGGTTGATGCTGCCTACACTGCAGCCATGGCGCATATCCCGACACCTAAGCTGACGCGCGTCATGTTGGCGGCTGTTGCCAAGCAACAGCCGCCACGCGGTGGAGTATCACGGCCAAAACTGCGCTATGCGCACCAGGGAGGGGAAAACCCCCCACTGATTATTGTGCATGGCTCGATGCTTGATCATGTTCCCCAAACCTATCGCCGCTATCTCGAAAATACCTTCAGAGACGTGTTCGAGTTAAAGGGCACTCCGCTACGAGTGGAGTTCAGGACAGGCCATAATCCTTATGCTGGCAAAAAAGCGCCACCTTTGACCGAGGAAGAAGCGCGACGTGCACATAGTCGTCGTCGTCGCAATCGCAAGAAATATGGTTGATTCCGAGAACAAGAACTTGCGTTAAACTTATTAAATTGTTCGTAGCATCAACTAAGTTGAAGATATATCGTATACAAATATCTGTACAAGTTTTATTGGATAAGTTGTTTTGTACATTGCGTTATGTATTAAGGGTGATTCAGTGCTCAAGCCAGTCGTACAGGAAGAAACTACCGGATGTGGAATTGCGTCAGTTGCCAATTCTTGGGTGGGGAAACCTATTTAGAGATGAAGGCTCTATCACCAATGCGATGGGTAGCCAAATCACTGTGGTCGGATACTCAGTATGTACGGCGTATGCTGTCTATCAAGCATGATCAAGAAGAAGGTAAAAACTTCTGGCACTGGGTTGTGTTCAAGCGCGTGAATGATCAACTTTTTGTGCTGGATTCGGCCAGTTATCTGCCTTCCAATATCCGCCAGGACTTCGATGCGATGCAACCCAAATGGTTTATCGAGGTCAAGAAATGCATAACGATTCAATCCAGCCGGTGCCCGCAAGCGGCTGGCATAATGTCATCTAACTACGCGAGGCGAGCTGTGCCGATTATATCTTGAGTGTTAGCACCTGAAACGATAGGGCATTGGTCAATGAAGCAACGTGTCTTTCTCTCCTGGAGTACCGGTAAGGACAGTGCCTGGTCGTTGCATGTACTGCGGCAAGATCCGGAGGTAGAGGTTATCGGCCTCCTGACGACTGTTAATACTACATACGAGCGGGTTGCAATGCACTCAACTCGGCTCGCGCTCGCCGAGGCGCAAGCTCGTGCGGTTGGACTTCCGCTGTATATCATTCCGTTGCCGTGGCCGTGTTCCAATGAAGTGTATGAGTGCAAGATGCACGACGCTGTCAAAAGTGCTGTTGAGAGCGGCGCAACGCATATCGCCTTTGGTGATCTGTTTCTGGCAGATATTCGTGCGTACCGCGTCAAGCAGCTCGAAGGCTCTGGTCTTCAACCATTGTTTCCTATCTGGCATCAACCCACTGATTCTCTGGCGCATCGTATGATTGATGCCGAGGTCGTCGCTGTGGTGACGTGCGTTGATCCGAAGCAACTTTCACCATCATTCGTTGGCCGGATATTCGATCATACCTTTCTGAACGATTTGCCGGAGAGTGTTGATCCATGTGGCGAAAACGGAGAGTTTCACACGTGCGTCCTTGCAGGGCCGATGTTCCAGGAGTCACTCTGTGCAAGCGTCGGCGAAGTAGTAGAGCGTGATGGATTCTATTTTGCCGATCTTATACCGGATGGTGCAATCGATTACGCTCCGGCAGCTAACAACGTAATCCAGCCGATGCCCGCCCGTTACACAAGTTTACGCCGATGATTTCGGGCGTTGGATAACAATTTGTCGCATGAAAAAACTTTATACAGCTAATAATTTGTTGGAGGCCCATATTATCCAAGATTTTCTGGCTAATGCTTATATTCCATCCAGGTTGTTCAATGAGTATGCGCAGGGAGGGGTAGGAGAAATTCCGTTTACCCATGCTTATCCGGAAGTTTGGGTAGTACGTGATCTTGACTATGATCGCGGGCGAGCGATTGTTGCGGCCTATGAACAGGCCCCACAAGTAACTGATAGTGTTTTCTGCTTGCAGTGTGGTGAGGAAAATCCGAGTAATTTTCAACTATGTTGGCAATGTGGTGCCGGGCTGGAGGTTGTCAAGGAAGGGCTCTCACCTCCTGACGCCTGAAAATCACTTTGATGGATACCAGCTACACACCGATTGTAATCAAGCCATTGTTTTGCATCCATTACCCATGGGAATCGTGAGTAATGGATTTGTCTGTAAATAAATATTGTAAGTCTTTCAATTCTTTATCAAGCGTTAGGGCATGCCGGTGGATCCATTCCAACAGCATTATTGTAGGTTCCTCTTTATCCCGGTTTTGGGTATCAGTATTGTTTTCAGCTCCTCGTGCAGCGAGATAATTCTTACGCAGGTTTGGGATGGGTAGGCTATCAGTTATCATTAGTATTTTTCTGGTTATCAGTGAGGGTTGTCTGATTCCCAGTTTCAACCTGTACAACTTCAGGAATGGGGCGTCTGGTTCGATGTGTGATTTTTCCGATTAATACGAAAAAGAGTGGCACGAAAAATATAGCGAGGAAAGTGGCTGCCAACATGCCTCCTAGTACAGTTGTACCAATAGCGATACGACTGGCGGCCCCTGCGCCGGATGAGATCACAAGTGGGGATACCCCCATGATAAAGGCCATGGAGGTCATGATGATCGGGCGGAAGCGAACCCGGGCTGCTTCCAGAGCGGCTTCGGTCAGTGATGCACCGTTGGCATACAGATCATTGGCGAACTCTACAATAAGGATGGCGTTTTTGGCAGATAATCCGATCAGGGTAATTAACCCGACCTGAAAATAAATATCATCAGTCAGTCCGCGCGTCCAGATGGCTAGCAATGCTCCTAATATACCGAAAGGCACTGCCAGAATCACAGCAAACGGAATAGACCAGCTTTCATACAGGGCTGCCAACACCAGAAATACCATAAGCAGGGCAAAGGAAAGTATCCATATTTTTTGTCCACTGGCTGCCTTCTTTTCCTGATAAGTAATTCCGCTCCAGTCGATGGTATAGCCCTTCGGCACCAGTACTTCATTGGCCACTTCTTGCAGTGCATCCAGAGCCTGTCCGGAACTATAGCCTGGCGCTGCACTGCCTAGCACGAGTGCGGAGTTGAATCCGTTGAAATGGGTAACTGGATCCGGACCACTGTTGAACTCGGCGGTCACTATAGAATCAAGTGGAATCATTGTGCTAGTTGTTCCCGATTGAGCGCGGACGTAAATATTGCTGATATCGTTCGGGCTGGATCGATACTCAGGCGGTGCTTCGGTTTGTACCCGGTAGACGCGGCCAAACTTGATAAAGTCATTCACATACAAGTTGCCAAAATATGCTTGCATCGTATCGAAGACATCAGATATGGGTACGCCTAAAGCTTTGGCGCGCTCGCGATCTACATGGGCATATAGCCTGGGAGCGCTGACACGAAAATTGGTGCCGGCCATTCCTATAGCCGGGTGTTCCATGGCTTTGTTTACGAATACCTGTGTTGTTTCGGCAAACTCTGAAAAATCTCCTCCACTTGGATCCTGCAATTGGATTGAGAAGCCGCCGGTAGCACCTAGTCCACGGATTGAAGGTGCGTTAAAGGCAAGCACTAATGCTTCAGGAATTTTTGCAAATTCACCAAAGGCGTTGGCAATCAGGCTTTGAACTTGCTCATCGGAATTTTTTCGAGTATCCCAGTGATGCAACGGCACGAACATCGTAGCGTGATTCGGACCACGGCTGCTGAAGACAAAGTTCATACCAGCCATTGCATCAGTTGAATGAACAGCTGGATTTGACAGAAAATAATTCTCTATTTTTTCCAGAACCTTCTTGGTACGGGAAATGGAAGCGCCATCTGGCAGCTGTACTATCGTAATAAAATAGCCCTGATCTTCTTCTGGAAGGAAGCCTCCCGGCACTGTTTTGAATAAACTGACAGCAAAAAATATTGCTATTAAAAAAACGAAGATTGATAGTACCGACTTTTTTATGATTGTGCCGGCCATACTGACGTAACGAGTCTGCGCCCAATCAAACGTTCGGTTGAAAATTTTCCAGAATCTATTAGGAGAATCATGGCCGGGTTTGAGTACCAAGGCGCATAAGGCAGGGCTCAGTGTCAGTGCGACGAATCCGGAAATCATGACTGACAATGCAATGGTGATGGCAAATTGTTTGTACAGTTCGCCGGTGATACCTCCCAGAAATGCGACGGGCAAGAATACCGAAGCAAGCACCAAAACAATAGCAATCAGTGCTCCGAATAACTCCTGCATGGCTTTTATTGCAGCATTCTTGGGCGTGAGACCATTGGTTATATGGCGCTCGACGTTTTCTACCACAACAATCGCATCATCCACCACGATACCGATGGAAAGCACCATGCCAAACAGGGTGAGCGTATTGACCGAGAATCCCAACGCCTCCATTCCGATAAATGTACCAATAAGGGAAATAGGTGCAGCAATAGCCGGTATCAGCGTGGCACGCCAGCTTTGTAAAAAGATGAAAACAACCAGTACAACCAGCAGCAAGGCTTCTGCCAGGGTTTTTACAACTTCATAGATAGAAACTTCAATGAATGTAGTGGTGTCGTAAGGAACATCATAGGATGCACCGGGAGGAAAGTCTTTAGCAAGTCGATCCATTTCATTACGGATACGCTGTGCTGTTTCAAGTGCGTTGGCACCAGGCGAGAGATAAGTCAGCAGGAAAGTATTTGGCCGCCCGTTCTGTCGGGCTTGCAGATCATAGGATTGTGCTCCCAACTCTACTTGTGCGACGTCTTTCAATCGCACCATAGAGCCATCCGGGTAAGCCCGGATGATCATATCTTCAAATTCTTTTACCTCGCTCATCCGTCCTTTGGTCATAACGGGAATAGTGAGCTCGGTTTCATTGATTACAGGTTCACGGCCGATCCGACCTGCAGGAAAATCACGATTCTGTTCACGAACGGCAGCGACGATATCACTCGGCGTGAAATTAAGTTGTGCCATCCGGATAGGATCGAGAATCAGCCGCATGGAGTAATTTTGACCACCGAAGATTGAAGCATCTCCAACACCGGGAAGTCGTTTGATATTATCGAGTACCCTGAGCAGAGCATAATTCGACAGAAATATGGTGTCGTGAGCGGGGTCAGTAGAGCTCAGTGCAACTACCAGCAATAGATCAGGTGAGGTTTTCTTGACCGTTATACCTTGCCGGATAACTTCATCAGGCAGTTGCGGTTCGGCCAGTTTTTGCCGATTTTGAGTTTGTACTTGTGCAATATCGACATCCGTTCCGATTTCGAACGTGAGCCTCATTGTCATGTGGCCATCATTTGTGCTGGTGGATTCGTAATACAGAAGATTATCGATACCAGGAAGCTGCACTTCTATCGGGCGCGCAACGGCTTCCGCCACTACATCCGCACTGGCACCGGGATAATCCGCATCAATTTGTACGACAGGTGGCGTAATCTCAGGAAATTGGGCGATCGGGAGATCTCTTAAGGAAACCAGGCCGACAATAACAATGATGATGGATAGTACCGATGCAAAAATCGGTCGTTCAATAAAAAAACGAGAATTCATGGCACGCCTTACGCGGTTTATTCTGGATGGTTGCTTGAGGAAGTCTGGCTTTCTTCTCTCTGGTAGGGAACAGGGTTTACTTGGATTCCCGGATGGATTCTGTGAATCCCTTCTACAACCACTTGTTCTCCCGTGCGCAGGCCGCTTTCAATCAGCCATTCACTGCCGCGCCATGCGCTGGCCAGTACCGGGCGGAGTTCAACCTTTCCTTCATTGATGATATAAACGAACGAGCCGCTTGGTCGTTGTTGCACGGCACGCTGAGGAATCAGAATGGCATCTGCTCTGCTGTAACCTTTAATACGAACTTTAACAAACTGGCCTGGATAGAAATGAGCTTCTCCGGGAGCATTCTTACTAGCAGGGTTGGGAAACGCGAAGCGTCCTAGCAGCATGCCAGTTTCGGGTCGTATTACAATATCTTGAAAATCCAGTAGCCCTTCTTCCGGATAAATACTGCCATCAGAGAAAGTCATTACACCGCGCAACTGGAAAATACTTTCAGGTCTTTCAAGTTTGTGCTCGGAAAGTTCGCGGCGAAGGCGCAGCAAATAACTTTCCGGAACATTTACGTTGACATACATGGGGTCTAGCTGATCAATGGTGGTCAGTAGATCGGTTTGGGCTTCGATCAGACGCCCCTCGTAAAATTGACTGCGGTTGATCCGGCCTTCTACCGGAGCGGTGATGAGCGTGTTATCCAGGTCAAATTTGGCCTTGATTACGTCGTTCTGTGCCGTATCCAGAGTTGCTTTTGCACTACGTACTTCTGCGATAGCATCGTCAACATCTTTTTGGCTGACTGCTTTTTGTTTCAGCAGGGGTTGCACCCGGGCAAGATCCTTGTTGGCTTGCTCCAATCGGGCACGTGCCTGGGCAACCATTGCTTTGCTACCCAGATAGGCTGCTTTGAAGGGTGTTGGATCAATCAAGTACAGCTTGTCACCTTTTCTGATATTTCGGCCTTCGATAAAGAATATCTTTTTGATAACGCCATTTACCTGTGAACGAATTTCAACCGGCCGGAAAGATTCGGTTTGGCCAATGAATTCAGGTTCTTCCGCAATTGTACGAGTGGTGACAGTGATGACTTCAACCTGCGGAGCAGGAGGAGGAGAATCAGTGGATGATTTTGAGCAACCGGCCAGAAGAGCAAGGAGCAACAAGAAACTTGTTATAACCGCATTGGCTTGCGTGGTTGTTTGACGAAGCGTTTGATACATAATGTTATTCTCGATAGCTCTGAAGAAATAATCAAAAGATATTCTTAAGTTGGGATAAAAGTCATGAAAGTACTATTTATAGTTTATTTCAGTTGTTGCGCAGCAGCCCGGTTGATATTGGCAGTGGTACATCGGTACCATCAGCGAGCCAGCCTCCACCCAGTGCTTTGTAAAGTTGGACGACAGAAACTAGATGTAAATGGCGAGCGATCACAAGTGCAGATTCGGCATCAAATAATTTTCGCTTTGTAAGCAACACATCAACGTAGCTTGTAATTCCGCCCTGATAGCGCAAATTTGCTATCTGTAAAGCCGAACTTAATGCTTCAACCTGTTTCTGTTTGGCTTTGTACTGATCATTTGCTGTTCGAATGGCTGCTAGTGCATCTTCAACTTCCTTGAACGCTACCAGGATGGTTTGTTCGTACTGTGCCAATGCCTGTTTTGCCTGTGCTTCTGCAGCACGTTGTTCGTATCCGAGTGTTTGTGCATTTAGCAGTGGTCCCGCAAGCCCGAATCCAGCAGCGCCAAATTTACTGTCAGAATCCAGCAGACTTGCCAGTGCCGGGCTGGAAAATCCAAAAAATCCTGTCAGCGTTATTCTGGGAAAGCGCGTGGCCTTGGCGACTCCGATTCTAGCAATTGCTGCTTTCAGCGTTTGTTCTGCCTGTAAAATATCAGGGCGCCGTTGCAGTAATTCAGAAGGCAGGCCGGGTGGAATATCGGGAGGGGTGGATTGTCCGCTCAGTGAGTATCCTCGTGCTACCGGCGCGGGGGTTCTGCCCGCCAGCACGCTAAGCTCATTTTCTTTTTGTGCAATCTGTCTTTCCAGCTCTGCCACCTGGGCAGCAGCTGCAGCACGCTCTGCTTCAAACTGATCCAGATCAAGCCGGGTAGTCAATCCACCTTCCAGTTGCGCACTGGAGATGGCGACAGATTCTTCCCATGAAGTTAATGCGTGATGGGCAATTTTTAGTTGCGTATCAAATTGCAAAAGATCGAAATAGGATTGTGCTACTGAGCTTACTAACGTCAGAACAACGGCTCGACGATTTTCTTCGCGTGCCAGCAGATCTGCCCGAGCGGCCTCATTGGAGCGGCGGATTCTGCCCCAGATATCCAATTCCCAGTTCAAAATGGTTTGTCCGAAATAGTTATAGGGTGTCGGAAATCCTTTGCGGCTGAATCCTCCTAAGGTTTCTATCGGCGCATTCCCATCGATGGTAATGTTCGGAATGAAGTCCATCTGTGTAATACCCAAGCGCGCCTGAAGTTCTTCAACACTAGCTGCTGCTTGCTTGAGATCCTTGTTTTCGGCCAAGGCTTGATCAATCAGCAATTGCAGCTTTTCATCCCGGAGCAGCTCCCACCAAGGAAGATTGGCAATGGACCGCCCCTCTGTTTGAGACAGACGAAATTTTTCTGTGGTATCGATCTGAGGGCGTGAATAGTCAGGGCCCATGGCGCAAGATGTTATTAACAAGCTCGAACATAACAGCAGAACAGGTGTTTGACGACGATTTGGCCTGGTTGAAATAGCCCTTCTATTTTTGAAATAGGATATTGCAGTTAGCCGAGGCAGTATAGATGTAACGATTCCGAGTATCTGGAGATGGAAATTTAAGTGTGGCGACATGCCATTACCTTTTTAAACCTTGAATGTATAAAAATTTATTATGCCTTAATTTTTTACGCTTGGCTAAAATACAACAGGATTGTGAACAAACAAACCTGTTGAAGATATGGCTGATGCTTACTTTTGTATGATACTACTTGCATGGTCGATAAAATTGATAACAAGATAAATATTCATACCTTATTCTTGTGATATGACCAGATAGAACCTGATGTATCTTTTATTCGGATGCATGCAGTGGGAGCTGTTGCAAGCCTTCTTCCGCATTGGTACGGTACAAGCCAACCAAATTAATGAATTAAAAAATGGGGAAGATTTCTCCGGAGGTGCTATTTCTTGATTGAAATAAACATGGTCTCCGGAGAACATTACGAAGTGGAGACAGATTGTGATTTATTAAACGGATAACACCAGCTTATTTTTCACCGTTTTCAGGAGTGGCTGCTGCTTCTGTGCTGGCTGCCTTCATGCTGAGTCGTAACCGACCTTTATCGTCTGCTTCCAGTACTTTGACCCGAATAATCTGGCCTTCCTTGAGGTGGTCAGCAACGCTTTCGACTCGTTCATTGGCAATTTGCGAGATGTGGAGCAGACCATCTTTTCCAGGAAGAATGCTGACAATAGCACCGAAATCAAGCAATTTGAGTACTGTTCCCTCATAAATCTTGCCAACCTCAACATCTGCAGTAATATTTTCGATACGCCTTTTCGCCTGTTCCCCACCTTCATTGCTGATGCTGGCAATTGTCACAGAACCATCATCGGAGATATCGATAGTGGTTCCGGTTTCCTCGGTCAGTGCGCGAATAACTGCCCCGCCTTTACCGATCACATCACGTATTTTTTCAGGATTAATTTTGAATTTGATAATACGTGGTGCGTGAACCGATACGCTATCTCTTGCTATTGGGAGAGATTGTTTCATGATATCCAGAATATGGAGTCGCCCTTCTTTTGCTTGAAGTAAGGCTACCTGCATGATTTCTTTCGTGATTCCCTGGATTTTTATATCCATTTGTAATGCAGTGATACCCTCTTCAGTCCCTGCGACCTTAAAATCCATATCGCCCAGATGATCTTCATCACCAAGGATATCAGTCAGTACGGCAAATCGATTGCCTTCCTTGATCAGCCCCATAGCAATACCAGCGACATGAGCTTTCAGAGGAGCTCCTGCATCCATCAGTGCAAGACAACCTCCGCAGACAGAAGCCATCGAACTTGAACCATTTGATTCCGTAACTTCAGAGACTACCCGCATCGCATAGCCGAATTCTTCTACTGGCGGCAGGACAGCAAGCAGAGCACGCTTGGCCAATCGTCCGTGGCCAATTTCACGCCGCTTGGGTGATCCCACTCTTCCGGTTTCACCCGTGGCAAAAGGAGGCATGTTGTAATGCAGCATGAAACGTTCGGAATAATCCCCTTGGAGTGCATCAATTTTCTGCTCATCTCGGGCAGTTCCCAGTGTGGTCACTACCAAAGCCTGCGTCTCACCTCGTGTGAACAGTGCTGAACCATGAGTACGTGGTAATACGCCATGGCGAATGGTAATTGGTCTAACTGTACGTGTTCCGCGGCCGTCAATGCGGGATTCACCATCAAGGATGCTGTTACGCACAATTTTGGCTTCAAGCGCAAAACCGATTTCCTTGATCGTTTGCTCACTGGGGCCTTCCTCAGTACCTGCTTTCAATTCGGTAAATACACGTTGCCAGATTTCACTAATTGCTTCTGTTCTGACCGATTTTTGTTTCAGCCGGAATGCATCGCGCAAATCCGCTTCAGCCAGTTGAGTAATTTTTTCAATCAGTGAATGATCTTTTTCTGCCGGTTGCCAATCCCATGCGGTTACACCAGTCTCATCAGCCAGTTCATTGATCATGTTGATCACCTGCTGCATTTGATCATGGCCATAGGTTACTGCTCCGAGCATGACATCTTCGGAGAGTTCATTAGCTTCTGACTCAACCATCAGCACAGCTTTTTGGGTGCCTGCCACTACGAGATTGAGTTGCGATTTATTGAGCTGGGTAGTGGTTGGATTAAGGACATATTCGTTGTCAATATAACCTACGCGTGCTGCACCGATAGGCCCATCAAATGGGATACCGGAGAGTATCAGTGCCGCAGATGCGCCGATCGTTGCAGGAATGTCAGCATCGATTTCAGCATCTGATGACAATACCATTGCGATGACTTGTACCTCATTGTAAAAACCATCGGGGAAGAGCGGACGTATCGGCCGATCAATCAGCCGGGATGTTAGTATTTCCTTTTCAGAAGGACGACCTTCACGTTTAAAGAAGCTTCCTGGAATGCGCCCGGCAGAATAAAATTTTTCCTGATAATCAACTGTGAGCGGGAAAAAATCCTGTCCAGGTTTGGTTTTTTTATCTCCTACTACTGTAACCAGCACAACCGTGTCATCCATGGAAACCATGACAGCACCATGTGCCTGTTTCGCAATTTCTCCAGTTTCAATGGTGAGCGTATGGTGTCCGTAAGTTATGCTTTTTTTTATCGGTTTCAATTAATAATCCTTCTTTGATCAAATCATGCCCAAGATCGACTGCACAATTATATTTAAGTGCAAATCGATCAGGGTTATTCAAATTAGAGTGCAGACGACTGACCAGATTCATCTGCAGCTTTGCAATCATCTGCGATAATTTGTGGAGTGCAGTACGATTAACTACCACATGATTTTTTTATTTTCTTAAACCCAGGCGTTCGATCAGGATCCGGTAATTGTCACTATTTCTAGATTTCAGATAATCCAATAGTTTGCGTCGCCGACTAACCATACGCAACAGGCCGCGACGGGAGTGGTGATCTTTGACATGTTCCTTGAAATGATCAATCAGGCTATTGATTCGCGTTGTCAATATAGCCACCTGTACCTCTGGCGAACCGGTGTCTCCTGCTACTCTCTGATAATCCAGTATAACCTGGCTTTTTTGATCGGTTGTTACAGCCATTTACTTTCTCCTGCTTGTAATTAATCCATATACTTAACCAGTCGCAATTTTACTCTTTAATAAATAGCTTGCCAAATAAAATCAAGGTATTGGAAGCAATCGTGCTTTATTACCCACCAGATTTCTATCTCTATTAAGAATATCCTGAACCCATATTCGTTTGCCACTGACAAGTCACAATTTATTGAATTTTTGTAGAAGCATGTATTGCAGTTTTTTATCCAGTTTATTTTCCAATACAGAAATTGGAAAAAATTTCACCCAGTAGATCATCGCTTGTGAATTCGCCAGTAATAGATGACAGGGCTTGTTGCGCAAGGCGAAGTTCTTCAGCAAGTATTTCTAACTGATCTGCAGTGTGCAACCAGGTTTCTGCTCTTTTCAGTAATTCTTTTGCATGCAGCAATGCTTGCAAATGCCGCTGGCGAGCCATGTAAGCACCTTCTCCAGCAATGTTGGTCTGCCAGCCAACAGTTTTAAGCAGTACTGTTCGTAGCAGCTCTATGCCTTCACCGCTTTTTACTGAAAGATAGATAGCTGTTCCTGAAGTATCTTCTTCTATGCGAGAGAGCTGTCCGGATAAATCAATTTTGTTGTGTACAGTCAATACTGGCAGTTCTTTCGGCAAACGAGCCAGTACAGAGTGATCTTCCTTGGTCACGCCATAGCGGCCGTCAACCAATAGTAATACCAGATCGGCCTGTTCAATTGCAGCGTAGGCACGGGCAATCCCATGTTGTTCAACGATATCGCTGGTTTCTCTCAATCCTGCGGTGTCAATCAAATGCAGTGGTATTCCTTCAATTTCGATCGATTGCCGAATGGTATCCCTTGTTGTACCGGGTATCTCGGTGACGATAGCTATCTCGTCTCCAGCAAGTCGATTCAGTAAGCTGGATTTGCCCACATTGGGCTGGCCTGTCAGTACGACTTTGATCCCTTCCTGTAATAAATTTCCCCGACGGGATGCGGACAATACTTGTTCCAGTTTTGTCTGGATTGAAGCCAGCTGTTCCACGGCATGGGCAGACTGAAGAAAATCAATCTCTTCTTCCGGGAAATCGAGCGTTGCTTCGACCAGCACACGCAAATCAATCAGCGCGCTTACAAGCTGATGAATCGCCGATGAGAATTCCCCATGTAATGAGCGCACTGCACAACGTGCGGCATTGGCAGTGCTGGCTTCTATCAGGTCGGCTACTCCTTCAGCTTGTGCAAGATCAAGTTTTTCGTTGAGAAAAGCGCGCAGTGTAAATTCACCCGGTTCCGCTAGGCGAGCACCCAGTTGAAGGCAGCGGGTCAACAGCAGGTTCATAACAGCGGGGCCGCCATGTCCGTGCAGCTCCAGTACGTCTTCTCCGGTATAGGAGTTGGGGGAAGGGAAATACAGCACGATTCCCTGATCAATAACTTGATTGTTTTGATCAAGAAAGTTGAATAAACCGGCGTGACGTGGATCAGGAAGCTTGCCCAGGATTGTCTGGGCAAGCTGTTCTAGATTTGTCCCTGAAATCCGGACTATTCCAATGCCGCCACGGCCAGGTGGTGTGGCGATTGCTGCAATGGTGTCATTATTCTTCACCAAGGAGGTGGCAGGGCGTTGCATACCTTCTTTATCAAAAGGGACACAGAGCAGTTGAAGTTATAAATATTTATTTCTTTCTCGTTCTTTTGTGCATTCTTCTCGGAATGTTAACAGGTTTTTTAGGACTATCAGCCGGACCACTGGCAGGTGCTTCTGTATTTTCTGAATCGTTAATAACCTGGTTACTGACGGGTAGTTCAGGAGCATCTTTACTAGCGGGTGATTCAGGAGCGTCTTGACTGGGGGCAGTCCCGTACATTTTTGTAATCTTCCATTGCTGCGCGATTGACAGAATATTATTGACCAGGGAATAAAGAACAAGACCGGCCGGGAAGAAGAAGAAAATGGCACTGAAGGCAACAGGCATAATTTGCATTATTTTTGCCTGGATTGGATCTGTTGGGGTCGGATTAAGCCTGGTCTGTATAAACATGGAAATGCCCAGCAGAACCGGCAGCAGGTATTTGGGATCTGGAGAAGATAAATCAGTGATCCACAGTGCAAAAGGAGCGTAACGCAGTTCTACTGCTGCAAGTATTGTCCAGTACAGCGCAATAAAAACCGGGATTTGCACCAGTATGGGAAAACACCCCCCCATTGGGTTGATTTTTTCTGTTTTATAAAAATCCATCATCGCCTGATGCATGCGCTGCCGATCACCCTTGTATTGATCCTGAATACGCTTCAACTTGGGCGTTACCAAGCGTAATTTTGCCATGGATCGGTAGCCGGCCGCAGATAGCGGGAAGAACAGCAGCTTGACGGTTATGGTCAGAAGGATAATTGCTATTCCCCAGTTTCCTGTCCACGAATGGTAGAAAGAAAGTAAACGGAATAATGGCTTGGCGATCATGGTCAGCCAGCCGTAATCAACAGTAAGCTCCAGCCCCGGAGCTAGTTCAGCAAGCCTATCTTGCTCTTCCGGACCTGCATAAAGTGGCATGGTGGTTGTAACAGTTTCACCAGCAGTGATAACTCCGGCCGGAACAATTACCCCGGCTGTATAGAGATTATCGCTTTGTCGCTTGGCAAAATATTCGCGTGGTGTTTGTTGTGGCGGCAACCAGGCAGTCAGGAAATAGTGTTCCAGCATGGCGATCCAGCCATTGTTCGCATTGGCCGGATAATCTGTCTTGCCTTTGTCCAGGTCATCAAACGGAATTTTCTGATATTTCTCTTCGTCAGTGTAAACAGCAGCCCCCAGAAAACTGCGAATCATCATGGTGTGTGCTGGTGGCGGAGTGTCGTCACGCAACATCTGGAAATAAGCAAACGGACGGATTGTGGCATCGCTCTTGTTTGCTATCTCGAAGCCGATGTCGATTACGTAGCTGTCGCGGTGAAAGGTGTAGGTTTTTATAACCTGAACTCCCTGAGTTTCAGGTGCCAGCAGGCGGATGACAACTTTATCCTCGCCGGCAGTCAGTTCGTAGTTGCGTATGCCTGATTCCACCTGATAAACCGTTTTATGGTTAGGCAATCCCTCGCCTACCAGACCGGATTGTGCGACATAGGTACGCGAAGCTTCGCTATGCAATAGAGAGTAAGGTACGTTCTCGTCTTCAGGAGAAGGTTGTTGCAGTAGTTCCAGTCGCCGTAAATCGCCTCCCATCGTGTCGATTTCTGCAATGACCTTGTCGGTGACGACACGTATTTGTTCGCCTGAAGGCAACAGGCGTGGGGTAACCGAATCAGCTGTATCTCCACTTGAAGGTATCCCGTCCAGATCCGATCCTGTTTGTGATGCTGTGAGTTCACTGCCTGGAATAGGAAGGCCGTCGTTATTTTTTGACTGTGTGACTCCGGCTGCGGAATTAGCCTGAGCTACAACGGGTGGAGGGGCGTTGAACTTTTCCTGTTCTTTTACCCATGCATCCCATAAAAACAGCAGCGATGTCGAAAAAATGATAAGCAGTACGATTTTTTTATTGTCCATTTTTTGAAGCTCGGGGATGCGGAAAAGTTTTAGTAAAAACGCTTTAAGAATGTGATAGATAAGTTGGTTATTATGGGCGTGTTGGCTGTTTTATGGGATAGGGTCATAGCCGCCCGGATTCCAGGGGTGGCAGCGGAGTATCCGCCTTGTACCCAGCCATAATCCTTTTATCAAGCCATGTTTTGTCAACGCTTCCCGCATATAATTCGAGCAGGTTGGGTAAAACCTGCAGGAAGGTGGAATCAGGAGGCCGATGCTGTATTGGTAGAGTTTAATAAGGCCAATAATCAGTTGCTTCATAATTGCCTGGCTGCTTTATGTAACAGCGTTACAGCTTCCTGATAGATGCGCGCAGAATCTGACGGTTCCACAGAACGCCGTAGCTGCATGACGCAATCCGTACCTTGAATCACCTGTCTATGCTTGCGAAATGCCTCTCTGATCAATCGTTTGATGCGGTTTCTTCTGACAGCTTTCCGCTCGATCTTTTTGGCTACGATTAAGCCGATGCGCGCATAACCGTCGTTGATCGGCTTCAGCTTTATATGCAATCGCAAAGAAAGGCTTTCGAACACAGTCCGATGTCTCAGTACAGCGCGAAATTCATCAGCTTTTCGCAGTCTGCACGATTTGGGTAACGAGTAAACATGCTCGGTTGTCAAGAAACAGCTCGGACAGTAAACCTGGATTTGTCCATGTTATACACTGAGTCTGACCCGTCCCTTTGCCCGGCGTGCACGAATAACAGCTCTGCCACCACGTGTCTTCATGCGAGCACGGAATCCATGAGTACGTTTTTTGCTGATAACGGATGGTTGATAGGTACGTTTCATTTTATAAAATGCCTATTTTTGCTATAAAAAATACGAAGAGAGGTCAGAAAATCGCTTAAATTAATGATAAAAATATTGCCCACCTACTCCTTTCAGGGCCGAATAGTATATCTTAATCTGGCAGGTTTTCGCCACACGTGTTTTTAGTAGGACGTTATGAAAACGAAACATAAATGGTACAACTCGACTTTTGTCCGTTGTCGGATTGCAGGTAACAGATTTTAGTAATATTGCGTGACTGGGCCGGCACCTTTACACTTTATTTTCGTGTAAATGAGGTAAGGTATCGGGTAAATTTTCGGGAAGCTGATCGGGTTATAGGTATGAGGGAAGATAATGACGACGAATCAATTAGTAATAGATCAGCGGCAGTGGGAAAGGCGGGCTGAGATTTCGTTTGTGTGTCCCTATCAGTTGGGAATCAAACAGGGCAGGCGGGTTGCACAGCGGCGCTCCGATCGTGGCGCGGTTTATGTTGATCAATACGGATGGCGTCTTGTAGTCTGTGTTCTTGCCATCGTGTTATTCAGTGCGACAGATGCCTTTTTGACGATAAATATATTGTCTGGAGGTGGTACAGAACTTAACTATTTTATGGCGATCCTGATTGAGGAAGGCATGCAGAAATTTGTTTTCACTAAACTAGCGCTTACCTCTCTGGCGGTGATTATGTTGACCATACACCATGAAGTACGGCTTTGTGCCGGAATTCGCTGTCGCCACCTTCTTTATATATTTTTATCGGGTTATGCTTGTTTGATCTGTTATGAGTTAATGTTATTGCAGTTTATTGGTATGTGACCTTTTTATATGGAACCGATTGTACGATGGCTCATGGTTGCCGGTATCGTTTTGCTTGTTATCGGGGCAGTATTACATCTGGCACCCTGGTTATTTAATTGGTTTGGAAAGCTGCCGGGAGATATCCATATTGAAACTCGACACAGTAAAGTATTCATACCCATTACTTCCATGCTGATTGTTAGTATCGTTTTGAGTGTGATTATCAATCTGTTCAAGAAATAAGTATTTTTGTAAATATGCCATCTGCCAGGGTTTGGCTAATCTTATCGGTGCTGTACATTTAGATAAATCAGGGTTATTCATGAATATTGCCTTTATTGGTGGAGGGAATATGGCTGGCGCCATGATCGGCGGTCTGATCCGTCATGGACATACGCCATCACAGATCAGTGTTGTAGAGATCGATGCGCAGCAGCAACAGCGACTTGTCAAGGAATATGGCATGACAGTAACTGCATCTATAGCTGATGGAATTCGGGGCAGCGAGATCGTTGTTCTGGCTGTAAAGCCACAACAATTACATGCCGCAGTAAGCGAATCAGCACAACTTTTTCAAGGTAAGCTTGTTATTTCGATTGCAGCAGGTGTCCGTGCAGACGATCTAAGCCAGTGGCTGAACCGGCATGAGTTTATTATTCGTGCTATGCCTAACACACCGGCTTTAATCGGAAAGGGGGTGACAGGCTTATACGCTCTGCCTCGTGTGGATACCCGGCAGAAGGAACAAGCAACGAGGATTCTGGCGGGAATCGGAACTATCGTCTGGGTAGATGAAGAAGCTCAGCTGGATGCTGTAACAGCTTTGTCAGGATGTGGCCCAGCATATGTCTTCTATTTTCTGGAGGCGATGCAGCAGGCTGGGGCAGAGCTAGGTTTGACAGCTGATACCGCGAAACAGTTGGCAATGCAAACATTCCTGGGGGCGACATACCTTGCTGTGCAAAGTGATGACACGCTTGCAACCCTGAGAACACGTGTAACTTCGAAGGGAGGGGTGACCGAACAAGCGTTACTCAGTATGGAACAGTCCGATATCAGGGGTGCATTTATTCGCGCTATACATATTGCCAATGATCGTTCCCGGGAAATGGGAGAAATGTTTAGACATACGTAATACTTAAGGTGCTCTTCAGTCTGTATCCAGATAATGGGGTAGAAACAATCATAACTTTCAACGGAAAAAACCATGCCCAATCAAATAATAATATTTTTGCTGGACACAGTTCTTGGCCTGTTTTCTCTGGCGTTATTACTGCGGTTCTATGTGCAGTGGTCACGCATTCCTTATTTTCATCCGGTTTCAAGATTTCTGGTCATTGTGACAGATTTTATTGTACGGCCAGCACGCCGAGTGATTCCCAGCTGGCGGGGGCTTGATCTCTCCACCTTTGTACTGGCCTGGTTAGCTCAATTTATTATTTTGATCAGTATCAATCTGTTGGCAGACTCTGGCGCGAGTGTCAGTATATTCGCATTTATCTTACTGGCATTCATCAAGCTGGCCAGCATGACGCTTAATATTCTGTTTATCACGATCATTGCGCAGGCCCTATTATCCTGGATTAATCCGCACAGCCCGTTGGCGCCCGTGCTGGAAAGTTTTACCGGGCCTGTTCTGGAACCGTTGCGCCGGTTTATTCCTCCCATAGCCAATTTTGACCTTTCTCCATTATTTGCCTTGATTCTGCTGCAGGTGCTGATGATGGTTGTGGAGAACTTACAGCGTCAGATTGTGCATGCGTTTTGATGGACTGGTATTGTCTTGATCGCGATCACAATCTGATACTGAAGCTCTATATCCAGCCGGGTGCCAGGCAGACTGAAGCAATCGGTGTGCATGGCGAGGAGCTGAAAATAAAACTGGCGGCTCCCCCAGTGGATGGCAAAGCCAATCGTGCTTTAGCAGTATTTTTGGCAAAACGCTTCAATGTCCCCCTGAAGCGCATCACCCTGAAACGGGGTGCGCAATCCCGGCATAAAGTCGTTGAGATCTACCAGCCGGTCAATGGCCCCGAAGTATTGTTCAACGAAATAAGAGCCGAATAACCCGCAGTTGTACCCAATGTTTGTTTTGTTGGGCGTAACATAGTGTTTTCAAGTGAAGCCGGCCTGAATTTCGAGTTTGCAGAATTTATTTCTTCAGGATATGAAACAGGAGGTTTTATGTCAGACAAAAATATACAGGATCGTGCCGCCGGAGCCATTATGGGTGCGTTCATCGGGGATGCATTGGGGCTGGGGCCGCATTGGTACTATGATCTCTCCGAGTTGCGTCGTGATTATGGTGACTGGATTGCCGACTATGCTGATCCCAAACCAAATCGCTACCATGCCGGATTAAAAGCAGGGCAGCTATCACAGGCGGGTTTCATCCTGAAGCTAATGGTTCAGTCGCTGGTCGAGCGGGGTGGTTACGAGGCAGAGGATTTTTGCCGCCGTATGGATGAAACACTTTTTCCATTGCTTGACGGTACGCCTGTCAATGGCCCGGGTGGTTACACCAGCCAATCAATCCGTGAAACCTGGCGGCGACGCGTACAGCAAAAGCTGCATTGGGGGCAGACCGGAGGTCATGCCGATACCACCGAGGCAGCAGAGCGTACGCTGGCCATTGCTGTTCGTTATGCGTTCCGACCAGACAAACTCGCAGTAGCCATTACAGACAATACGACACTGACCCAGTCTGATGAGATGGTGGCGGCGATGACTGTAGCTTACGGTGCTGTGCTGGGACTGTTGATTCAGGGGCATGCGCTGGATACCAGCTTATCTGGAAAGCTCATGAATCTCGTGAAGAGTGGTGCGCTGCCATTTCACGCCGTGACGGGGGACAATCTGCAGCCACCACGCCCTGGTGATCCGGATCCACCACGTGCTGGGCGTTTTGCTTCTCCAGATGCATTGCTTACGCCTTCTTATATGGCTGCGGCGGCAGTGGATCCTGATATTCGGATTGAGCCAGCCTGGAAGGTATCCATTGTGTATGGCATGCCGTGTGCAATTTATCACTTACTACCTGCCGCTTATTATCTGGCT
This sequence comes from Nitrosomonas sp. GH22, assembly GCF_009833115.1. Lineage (NCBI taxonomy): Bacteria > Pseudomonadati > Pseudomonadota > Betaproteobacteria > Nitrosomonadales > Nitrosomonadaceae > Nitrosomonas > Nitrosomonas sp. GH22. Next base: position 69,049 of record NZ_QRCA01000017.1, on the reverse strand, counting down.
GCCCGGTTTCATGATGATTTTGAATCGGCTGTTTTACATGCAATTAATGGTGGTGGGCAAAATTTGTCGCGCGCCATATTGACCGGGGCACTCGTAGGCGCGCAAACCGGCTTGTCCGGTATCCCGCAACGTTTGCTGGATGGACTCGACGATTCAGTAACACTTGGTAAATTAGCAATGGAACTTGCAGCTATGGCGGGTTCAGCCTGAGACTGACGTTCTTGATTCCGTATCTGATAGGCCAGTATTCCTGATTGTATCTGCTCAAAGGAGAAAAATATGGAATTCGGTATAGTGGGTTTAGGGCGAATGGGTGGCAACATGGCACGTCGTCTCGCCGAGAAAGATAAAAAAATTGCAATAACGAATCGCAGCTTTAATGTAACCGAAGCATTGGCCAGAGACATGGGACACACAGCGTGCAAAAGTTATGCTGACCTGGTTGCTTCACTTGAAAAGCCCCGCATCATCTGGCTGATGCTGCCAGCGGGCGAAGTAACTGAAACAGCACTTTCTGCATTGTTGCCGTTGCTATCGGCAGGTGATCTGATTGTGGATGGTGCCAATACGCACTGGCAAGATGATATTCCCCGTGCAGCACGTTGTGCAGAGCAAGGTATTGAATTTGCCGATGCGGGGGTTTCTGGGGGGGTATGGGGGCTAGAAAACGGCTATTGCATCATGTTTGGTGGATCAAATGCCGCTGCGGCACGCCTGAAACCCTATATGGAAGCATTGGCGCCAACCCCGATGACCGGCTGGCTACATACTGGGCCGGTTGGATCGGGGCATTACGTGAAGATGGTACATAACGGTATCGAATACGGCATGATGCAAGCCTTGGCCGAAGGGTTTGCGCTGATGAAGGACAAACCTGGATTTGATCTTGACCTTGCTGCAATCGCCGAATTGTGGCGGCATGGCAGCGTGGTGCGTTCGTGGCTACTTGATTTGTCTGCGGACTTCTTGGCGGAAGATCAGGCGCTTGATGATATTGCTCCTTTCGTAGCGGATTCCGGTGAAGGGCGTTGGACGACACTTGCTTCCCTGGAGCAAGGAATTCCTGTGCCCGTGATCACGCTTGCACTGATGATGCGTTTTGCCTCACAGGGGAAAAATGATTATGCCGCTAAAATGCTAGCAAAAATGCGTCATGGCTTTGGCGGCCATGCTGTTAAAAAGGACTAAATAATGGGTGGTGCAAAAATGGATCAATCCCAAAATTTACCTTGCTCGTTTGTTATTTTTGGAGCAACAGGGGATCTTGCCGCACATAAATTGTTACCAGCCTTGTTTGATCTGGAGCATGCCGGTCGCTTGGCGGATAACCTTTTCATCATTGCTTTTTCACGGCGGGAATGGACAACGGACGATTGGCTTGAATATGTACGTTCGATACTAAAAAACAAACTTGATCAGCCGTCTTGCCAAGCGTTACTGGAACGTTTTCTGGCGCGCTTTCGTTACTTGCGAGGGGATCTTAAAGAGGTAGATTCCTATCACGCACTTGCTGCGGACATAGCACCTGGATCAGCCTGTTCTCGCACAGTGTTTTATCTGGCAATCCGTCCAGCTGATTTTGTAACGGTAATTAAAAATCTCAAAGTTGCTGGTTTGAATGAGCCACGCGGTATGAACCGGGTGGTCATCGAAAAACCATTTGGGGAAGATCTGGAATCGGCACAAGTGCTGAACCGTGTATTACACCAGTATTTTGATGAAGAACAGATTTATCGTATTGATCATTTTCTGGGTAAGGAAACAGTACAAAATCTGCTGGTTTTCCGGTTTGCCAATACAATAATCGAGCCATTGTGGAATCGCAATTTTATTGACCATGTACAAATTACGGTTGCAGAGTCAATCGGTATTGAAAAACGCGCAGGCTATTATGATCGCGCAGGAGCATTGCGTGATATGTTGCAGAATCATCTCATGCAACTGTTAACTGTGGTAGCGATGGAACCTCCACCTGCTCTGGAAGCGGATGCGTTGCGTGATGAAAAGGTCAAGGTGTTGCGGTCGATTCGCCCGATTGCTAAACGCGCAGTGCATGCACATGCAGTGCGCGCACAATATACACATGGCAATATTGACGGGCAGTCGGTGGTGGGTTACCAACAGGAAGAAAACGTTGAGTCAGATTCGATTACTGAAACTTTTGCTGCAGCTAAATTCTATATTGATAATTGGCGTTGGCGCGGTGTTCCGTTTTATCTACGAACGGGAAAACGTATGCCCAGGCGGCATTCGATGATTGCGATTCGTTTCAAACACCCTCCGCAGCAACTTTTCCGCGAAACACCACTGGAGTCAATCGACCCTAACTGGGTATTGTTGTCGATTCAACCGGAAGAATCCATGCATATGGAAATTCACGTTAAACAACCGGGCTTGGATATGAATACCCGCGTAATACAAATGAATGCAAGTTTCCTCAGGACGGATGAGCAAACGTTGGGTGCTTATGAAACCTTGCTGTTGGATGTAATTGAAGGCGATCGTTCATTGTTTATTCGCTTTGATGAGGCTGAATGGGCGTGGCGAGTCATTGATCCAATCTTGAAATTCTGGACGGTTGAGCGTGAATATATCGCAACTTATCCTGCCGGCAGCTGGGGGCCGGCTGAAGCCAACCGATTGTTTGACAGTGATGATCAGGTTTGGCGTAATGAGCTTTAACCTGATCATTTTTTATGCGCCATCGTGCATGGATTGTGGATAAAGATGTTCTGCTGAAGCTGGTTCAGACTCGGTTACCTGATTGACTGGCATTTTATGTTTTTAGTGGTTGTATCCAGACGCAGCGACAGAATAGATAGACTACAATAATATTTTTAGTCCGTAACTTAAACCTACCTGTTCAGTCCCGGATGATTGTATAGATAAAACTCGTTATCCGCTGTTCATGGCGCGAGCTGTCATGAGAGAGCTGATAGAATCCTTCAAGCCATCCGGGATGCGACACCTGCCGACTTTAACCGGTGGGTATTTAGTTTTCAAAATCACGAAAACAGAAAATGGTTTCTCCAGAAATGAGGTAGTCAAATGGATATTGGCTTACACATGAAAAAAATGATCTGCTTGTTCCTGCCCAAGGCATTAGCCAATCATCCAGTTCAAGCATAATAAGGTGAGTATTACTGACCCAACTGGTATTATTTTTGAATAGATTACTTTGAGCTCCCTCAATATCCACCTTAACAATAAATGGGGTACTGGTTCCGGCTAAAGTGCAGATTTCATCAATTGTATAAGTGCGAATTATTTCTTTTGAGTTATCGATAGTAGTCGTAGTTGCAACACGGAAACTTGCTGATCCTGATGCTGGATTAATAATACGTAAGTTAGCATTTTCGTGCCAAATTCCCCCTCGTAACGCGACTACACGGCCTTCCAGAGAAGCTATATTTAGCTTAAGCATCATGAAATTATTTTCATCAGGCTCGATTGCATATATAGTGGCTTTTGGAAATAACTTTGCCAGAAATAATGCTGATAAGCCAATATTTGCACCACAATCAATAATTAATGGCTTATAGCCTTTCTTAACGTATTCTTGATATGTGGACATTAACCGGTTGCTTTGCGGAAATCGCAACATGTTATATTGACGCTGAACGATGCATTGCCAGAAAATTGAATAATCACTAGTTGTTTTCCGTAAATATATTGGTTCCGGATAACCCGGTACAGTATATTTTTTGGTTATTGTAGATGTTTTGAAAATGGTACCTTCAATCAAGAGTAGTAAACGAAAACCATGGAATAATCCAAATGACTTGATATAGTTTGGTAGCTTTGAGATTAACTTGTAAAGAAGATTCATTTTCTGTTTTTTGGTTAAGTTTATAAGGGTTTCTAGCGTTATCAGTATGATTGAAGAAAATGCTGTAAATGAAGTGTGTGCATAAATACTTATTTGATAATCCTATTAGATTGTCATAATGCTGACAGCTTTATCCGACTTGTTCCTGAAAAGGGGCGCATTTTTGTAGGTGATCTTGTCAATAGTTATAATGGGTAAATGATAGTGTGGTCAGCCTGAATTTGCGCACCCTCAGTTAGGTGTGCCGCTTCTACGCGATTGTGTCCCATCAGATGAAAGACAATTTCGCCATGTGCGAGTAAGTAATCCGAAACGATACGTCGGTGACAACGCCACCAAACAGCTTCCGCGCACATCATGACACAACGATGCGTGCGCCCCAGTTCAATCAGTCTGTTTAATCCTTCCTGGAAAGCAACTGAAAGTGTGTAATCAGCATAATTATGAAAACTCTGGTTCACCCAGAAGCCGTTTGTATCTGGCAATACAGTCTTGGATTTACCGCGCAATCCTCCCAGCTGCGTGATGTATTCATAGCCGATCCCCAATACTGCCAGCCTGCCAGGTAATGTGTCCTGATTGTATTGCGGATTGGTTCGTGATCGTGGCACAGTGCGTATATCCGCAATCAGTTCTATTTGTACCGTACGCAGTAGATTAACGAATTCTTCCAATGTACGGGTTGAATGTCCGATGGTGTAAAAGGGGAGATTCATTTTCCTGTCCTGTTTGTACTGCTGTAAGGAGACATTCCCATAGTGCCTGATATGAGGAGGGTGAACAACCGGATGAATATTACACTCTAGACACCACCATCAAAACCAGTTTGTCGCCAGGCTTCGTAAATAATAACCGCTGCTGAATTGGAGAGATTCAGGCTGCGAGAAGAAGGAACCATAGGAATACGGATACGGCGATCCTGAGAGAAATCTTCCAGTACTTCAACAGGCAATCCACAAGTTTCAGAGCCAAACAAAAAGACATCATCAGTCGTATAATCCACTTTATCGTAGTGCTTTGTTGCCTTGGTGGTGACAGCAAAAATCCGGCATCCATCCATGAGGCTCAGGCAGGATGCCAGATCTTCATGCACGGTGAGGCGTGCCCATTCGTGATAATCCAGCCCGGCGCGCTTCAGTTGCCGGTCACTCAAGTTGAATCCCAGTGGTTTGATCAGGTGCAGCTGTGTGCTGGTGTTGGCACAGAGGCGGATGATATTGCCGGTATTTGGCGGGATTTCCGGCTGATGGAGGATTACCTGTAGCATGTTGATCAGTTTGTCAGATTGAATGATTGTCGGTCCGTATTATTTTCGGATGATTAACTCGGAAATGCCCGGGCGACAACCCAGGCGCGAACACTGCCTGCCCCCTGGCGAAGGATAACTCTGGCCAGTTCATTCAGGGTGGCGCCGCTGGTCATGACATCATCCACGATAGCAACCTGTTTTCCGGAAAAATGCTGGGTACAGATAAAGGCATTACGAACATTCTGTTTCCGTTTCTTCCATGGAATCTCAGTCTGCGAAGGAGTGCTGCGTGTGCGTACGCAGGCGGCAGGTAGCAATTTGCATCCTGTCTTTCTACACAGATGACGACTGATTTCGAGCGCCTGATTGAATCCTCTATCCCGCAGCCTGTCCGGATGAAGCGGTACCGGAATGACATAGTCAGGTAAAGAATCTTCCTGGAGTTCTGTCAGCAGCAAATCTGCCAGTATTGGTGCCAGCGACAGTTCGGAGCGGTATTTCAGTGCCTGTATCAGTGCATCAACCGGATAGGTGTAACGCACGGCTGCTCTGACGTGGTTCCAGGCGGGCGGCTTGCGCAGACAGGCACCACAAATCTGTGAGGAAGGCACTGGTAGCAGGCAAGAAGGGCAGTGTACTTGAGACAGTCTGGGAAGATCATGCAGGCAGGCTGCGCAGATATCTCGATGATCAGACACTTGACATAACACGCAATGCTTATGTTGGAATAATTGCACAAAATTTAATCGCCTGTTCAAAATTCCAGAAGAAAAAATTGACAACCTAAAAGGTATCCGTAATGATCGCCTATCATTTATTATAACTTGGAGCAGGCTATCGCCGAGAATGATCATGGAATCCCGAACCGATTTAATTTCTGAAAAACAGTGCGGATGCACATATTCCAACCCTGATTTGGCAGTACAGCAAGAATCATCGTCACGCTGGTTGGTGGCAGATGTTGAATCACTGTTGGGTTTGCCGTTTAATGATCTGATTTTTCAGGCGCAAACGGTACACCGCCAATATCACGATGCTAATGGCGTGCAATTGTCTACGCTGCTGTCAGTAAAAACTGGTGGATGTTCTGAAGACTGCGCCTATTGCCCGCAGGCGGCTCGTTATCATACCGGGGTGGAAAATCAAGCAATTTTGTCGCGTGAGGAAGTAGTGATGGCGGCCACCAAAGCCAAGGAAAGTGGCGCAACGCGCTTCTGCATGGGAGCCGCCTGGCGGGGACCCAAGCAACGTGATATTGAGCACATGACCGAGCTCATCAGTGCAGTTAAGGATTTAGGGCTGGAAACCTGTGCTACATTGGGTATCCTGAAACCCGGGCAGGCCGTTCAACTCAAGCAGGCCGGGTTGGATTACTACAATCACAATCTCGATACCTCTCCTGAGTTTTATGGCGAGGTCATTACTACACGCGAATATCAGAATCGCCTGGATACATTGGACGAAGTGCGCGGTGCCAATATCAATGTTTGTTGTGGTGGCATTGTTGGCATGGGGGAATCACGTACAGCCCGAGCCGGCCTGATTGCACAACTGGCCAGCCTTGATCCTTATCCTGAATCAGTGCCGATCAATTACCTGGTGCAGGTCGAAGGCACACCTTTGTATGGTATACCTGAGCTCGACCCGTTTGAATTTGTCCGCTCTATCGCAGCAGCCCGTATCACCATGCCCAGAGCAAAGGTCAGGCTTTCTGCTGGCCGCCGACAGATGTCGGAAGCTATTCAGGCACTGTGTTTTCTGGCCGGTGCCAACTCTATCTTTTATGGTGACAAACTGCTCACGACCGGCAATCCGGATACGGAACAGGACGCAGCTTTGCTCGAAAAACTGGGATTGCACGCACTTTAACCACCATGCTACCGGACTTAGCTGAAGCGCTGCAACAGCGCAGGCAGGAAGGGTTGTATCGTTTTCGCCCGGTGCTGGAAGGGCCGCAATCCCCGCGTGTGACCATTGATGGCCGGGATTTTCTGGCTTTTTGCAGTAACGATTATCTGGGGCTGGCTAATCATCCAGCCCTGATCGAAGCAGTAGCAGCAGGTGCACGACGTTACGGTGTGGGTTCGGGCGCTTCTCATCTGATCAGTGGTCATTCCCGCGCACATCATGAACTGGAAGAGGCACTGGTGGAGTTCGTCGGCCTTCCACGTACCCTGCTGTTTTCCACGGGCTACATGGCCAATATGGCGGTGGTGACTGCGCTCATGGGGCGGGAAGATGCGATTTTTGCAGATCGTCTCAATCATGCTTCACTCAATGACGCGGCTCTGCTGTCACGTGCCAGCTTCATTCGTTATCCCCATCTTGATCTTGCTACCCTGGAGAAGCAGCTGAAGACGACACAAGCCCGGCGGCGGCTGATCGTCACCGACGCAGTATTCAGTATGGATGGTGACAGGGCGCCGGTTGCCGAGCTGCTGGCGTTGTGTCAACGCTTTGATGCCTGGTTGTTGCTGGATGATGCGCACGGATTTGGTGTGCTGGGTGAACAGGGCAAAGGCAGTTTGTATGATCCGCAGGAGGTGGAGCGAAATGTACCACATCTGATTTACATGGCAACGCTGGGCAAGGCAGCAGGAGTATCCGGCGCGTTCGTGGCAGCGCAAGCGTCAATGATTGAAACGCTCATTCAGCATAGCCGTACCTATGGCTATACCACGGCGGCAGCCCCGTTGCTGGCACATGCCTTGCTGACCAGTTTACAATTAATCAGTCAGGGTGTCTGGCGACGGGAGCGGCTTGTTCAATTGATAGAGCAGTTGCGACAAAAGCTGCAATCTCTCCCCTGGCAACTATTGCTATCGGATACACCGATACAGCCATTGCTGGTGGGCGGAAGCCGGGAGGCCGTCCGGCTGGACCAGGCGTTGCGTGAGCGTGGTATCTGGGTGCCGGCTATTCGCCCTCCGACAGTGCCGCAAGGCATGGCACGGTTGCGCATCAGTTTGTCTGCGGCTCATGCTGGGGAAGATGTCGATCAATTGAGTGCAGCCTTGCATGATCTGGCTGGATGCTGATATGACCCGGTTGCATATTGAGACAAGCGGGAGCGGGCCTGATCTGGTGATGTTGCATGGCTGGGCCATGCACAGTGGTGTATGGGAGTGTGTGTCAGAGCCGCTCTCCCGGCGTTTCCATCTGCACTGCATTGATTTGCCGGGGCACGGTGCTAGCCGTGATTGTGCGCTGGATTCTCTGGAGCAGATGACCGAAGTGATTGCAGACCATTTGCCTGATAACAGCATTGTGTGCGGCTGGTCGCTCGGTGGGCAAGTGGCGATCAGGCTGGCATTACAGATGCCGGAACGGGTACAACAATTAGTACTGGTTGCCAGTACCCCTTGTTTCGTCAAACGTGCCAACTGGCCATGGGGGATGGAATCATTAACCCTGACCCTGTTTATGGAAAATCTGGCACGTGACTATATGCAAACCCTCAATCGTTTCTTGACACTGCAAGTTAGCGGTAGCGAGGATCAGACCCGGGTACTGGCACGGCTGCGCAAGAGTATGTTGAGTGGTTTGTCACCGGAGTTTGCAACGTTGCAGGCAGGATTAAAGATTCTGCAAACTAGTGATTTGCGAGCTGAACTGGATCAAATTAAACAGCCTGTGCTGCTGATTCATGGCCAGAATGATGTTATCGCGCCTGTTGGTGCTGCTGAATGGACGCAGCAGCACTTGTCCCAGGCGCAATTGAAGCTGTTTCCTCATTGCGGCCACGCGCCGTTTCTTTCTTTTCCTGAGCAATTTGTGGGTTGTTTCGATGCTTTATGATCATGTACTCGACAAGCGCATGTTGCGCCGGTCATTTGAACAGGCGGCGACCAGTTATGACCAGTCTGCCGTACTGCAGCGGGAAATATGCGACCGTATGTTGTCACGTCTGGAATATATCAAATATGTTCCCGGCAAAATTATCGATGCAGGCAGTGGAACCGGTTACGGTACGCGCAAGCTGATCGAACGCTATCCTGCGGCAGAAATCATGTCGATGGATATTGCGCTGACGATGCATGATCGTGCACGTGCAGCCATGCTGGAGAAAATACCTGGTTGGCAGCGCTGGCTACCATTCAAGCATCATCAACCCAGAGGCTATATCTGCGCAGACATAGAACAGTTGCCCCTGCGCGAAGCCAGCGTTGGCATGATCTGGTCCAACCTTGCATTCCAGTGGTGTAATGATCTCAGGCGGACATTTGCAGAAGCGCATCGCGTACTGGAGGATGGTGGTTTGTTGATGTTCAGCACGTTTGGGCCGGATACACTGAAGGAATTACGGCAAGCCTTCAAGTCAGTGGATCCGTTTAGTCATGTCAATCGTTTTACGGATATGCATGATGTGGGTGATATGCTGGTGGGTTGTGGCTTTTCATTGCCGGTGATGGATATGGAATATATTACATTGACCTACGATGATGTCAAAAGCGCTATGCAGGATCTCAAAGCAATTGGTGCCCGCAATGTGACACAAGGGCGCAGACGCGGCTTGATGGGCAAGACGACATGGCAGCAAGTGATCAATCAATATGAAACCTTGCGCAAGGATGGCAGGCTGCCAGCAACCTACGAAGTAGTTTATGGGCACGCCTGGAAACCGGAGATGCGTAAAGTTCAGCTAAAGCCGGAGACGCGGCGCAAGCTGGGGCTGGATCCGTAATAATGGCAACAGGATTCTTTGTAACGGGTACGGATACCGGAATTGGTAAAACTACAGTGAGTTGTGCGCTGTTGCATGCGTTTTCTACGCATGGCTATACCGCTGCCGGAATGAAGCCAGTGGTGTCAGGTCGTGAAGATGGATTATGGCAGGATGTGGAAAATCTGCAGGCAGCCAGCACGGTCAGCATGCCACGTAAACTGATTAATCCTTATGCCTTTGTCGAGTCAATAGCACCGCATATCGCTGCACAGCAGACGAATATCCGTATCGATCTGGAAGTGATTCGGCAGGCTTGCGAGAAGCTGCAAACAGCAGCAGAGATAACGATTGTCGAAGGTGTCGGTGGTTTCATGGTGCCGCTGTCGCTATCAGGTTTGTCAGGCGATCGATACGACACGCGTGATCTGGCCTGTGTGTTAGGGCTGCCAGTAATCCTGGTTGTGGGAATGCGGCTAGGTTGTCTTAACCATGCATTACTGACAGCTCGCGCAGTTGAATCAGCCGGTTTGAAATTGGCAGGCTGGGTGGCAAACAGAATTGATCCGGATATGTTGCAGCCGGAAGCAAACCTGCAAACACTGGTCGAATGGCTGGATTGCCCATTATTGGGTATCTTGCCGTATCAAGCGCAACCTGACGTGCAGCAACTTGCGCAATATCTTGATCTTTCCAGATTACGGTAACCGGGTGATTCAGGCCTGATTACAGTATCTGCCTGAATTTCTCGGTAGCCTTGATGAGTTCAGCCTGAATCCCAAGTTCCCAGGCGGAATGGCCGGCATCATTGACGACGATATACTCAGCCTGTGGCCAAGCCAGGTGCAGATCATATGCGCTGACAATCGGACAAACCGCATCATAACGCCCTTGAACAATGACACCAGGCAAGTGGCGAATCTTGTGCACGTTGTCCAGCAAGCTATTTTCCGGCAGAAAAATATTATTCTTGAAATAGTGTGCTTCAATCTTTGCCAGCCCCAGCGCAACAGTATTACTGGAGAAATAATCAACTGTATCCGGGTTGGGTAACAGGGTTGAACAGCTTCCTTCATAGCGACTCCATGCTTTTGCAGCTGGCAGATGGATATCAGGATCGGGATGAATCAGTAAACGATAGTAGGAAGTGAGAATGTCGCGTTGTTCGTCTATCGAGAGGCGGGATACAAATTCGTGCCAGACTTCTGGAAAAATATTTTGTAGTCCATATAAAAACCAGTGGATTTCACTGGGGCGACAAAGAAAAATACCACGTAGTACAAATCCCAGGCAGCGTTCAGGATGCGCCTCACCGTAGACAAGTGCCAATGTGCTGCCCCAAGATCCGCCAAAGATCAGCCATTGTTTAATACCAAGATGGTGCCGCAGCTTTTCGATGTCCGTGATGAGCAGAGTAGTGGTATTGTCCTTTATTTCACCCAGAGGAGTGGAACGTCCGGCACCACGCTGGTCGAAAATAACAATCCGGTAATGTGCCGGATCAAAAAAACGGCGATGACCGGGCGTGGCACCAGCACCGGGCCCTCCATGGAGGAACAGAACAGGAATACCTTCCGGGTTACCCGATTGTTCCCAGTACATGGTGTGAATGCCATCCAGTGGCAATGTGCCGTGATTATAGGGTTCAATAGGGGGGAAAAGCTCGGTGTGTGCCATAGTGAGTGATGTGTCAGTTTGTTTTTAGGGAAAATGCTGATTGTGTCTGTGCTAGGGTATTTTAGCACTTTGCCTTGTTAGGGCTGTAACCTGTGATTCGGCCAGGATGTTGTTAACCGGTTTTTGCTGACGCAGGATGCGCAGGATGCATGAGAATATCTCACTGATGTGAGAGTTACTGTATAGTCGCGCGAGTGTGGGCATGGTAATGAAAGGTAAGCAGGAACGAGAATAATGATGTTGGCAGGAATCAGAGTAAAGAATGTCCTAAAATGAGTTGTTCGTGAGTGAAATACCCCGAAATGATTCACAGCAGCCAAGGTTGGGCCTGGTTCTGACCGGCGGTGGTGCGCGGGCGGCTTATCAGGTAGGCGCATTGCGAGCCATTGCCGAAATGCTGCCATCGCATGCACGCAGCCCTTTTCCGGTGATTTGTGGCACTTCTGCCGGGGCGATCAACGCCGCAGGCCTCGCCATGGCGGCAACCCATTTTTTGACAGGAATCAAGCGGCTGGAAGCCGTATGGAGCAATCTTCATACTGGCCAGATTTATCGCTCTGATCTGATCGGCGTGTTACATACAATGTTGCGCTATTTTGGCTCGATTGTATCAAGCAGAATGGCGGGGAAACCGGTTTCGCTGCTGGACAACACTCCGCTCAGACAATTGCTGGCCTGTCATTTGCCTTTCAGAGGCATACGCAGGAGTATTCATGCCGGGGCGCTGCATGCGCTCGGCATAACAGCCTGGGGTTATGCTTCCGAGCAATCGGTCACTTTTTATCAGGCTAATCCCAGCATTATTCCCTGGAAGCGTGCACAGCGTATCGGTGTTCCATCACGTATCGGTATCCAGCACCTGATGGCGTCTGCTTCGATTCCATTGATTTTTCCGGCAATCCGGGTTAATCGCGAATATTTTGGTGATGGTTCCATGCGGCAGTTTGCGCCGTTGAGCCCGGCATTACATCTGGGGGCAGATCGCTTGCTGGTGATCAGCGTCAATGAAAAGAAAGAAGCTGATTGCGAACGTATCAAGGTGACTGGCTATCCACCTCCGGCGCAGATTGCCGGACATGTGATGAACAGTATTTTTGTTGACGGTCTGGATGCCGATCTTGAGCGCTTGCGACGTATTAACCAGACACTCAGCTTGATTCCTGAAACACAAACAGGAAATATGCCTTTGTTACGTACGATAGACTGCATGGTAATTACACCAAGTGAAAGAATTGATGAACTGGCGCAGGCATATGCCAGCAGTTTGCCGCGTACAATCCGCTATTTTTTCCATGCTGCCGGCGCAATGGGGCCAAAAGGTTCGGCCATGCTCAGCTATGTATTGTTTGAGGCACCTTTCTGCCAGGCGCTGATTGATCTGGGTTATCAGGACACGCTGCGGCAGCGGGATGAAGTGCTTGCATTTATTTTCGGACAACAGGAGTAAAAATGATGGGAATGGCCGATCCCCAATTCTGGGTTGCCGTTTTTCAGATTATCGCCATTGATATTGCACTCGGCGCTGACAATGCCGTGATCATTGCATTGGCCTGCCGGAATTTGCCTGAGAACAAGCGTAATCAGGGAATATTCTGGGGGATGGTGGGGGCGATCGGGATACGTGTCCTGCTGGTTTTTTTCGCCCTCCAGTTATTGGCACTACCTTATCTAAAAATAATTGGTGCTTTTTTGCTACTGTGGATCAGCGTTAAACTGTTGTTACCGGAACCGGGCGCCAGCGAAAGCGGACCGATTGTGAAGGGGGGGGGGGCAACCCTGCCCAGTGTGATCAAAACAATCATTGTCGCCGATACGGTAATGAGCCTGGACAATGTTATGGGTATAGCCGGCGCAGCCAGGGACAGTCTCGCTCTGGTGATATTTGGCTTGTTGTTCAGCGTGCCGATTATCGTCTGGGGCAGTAAACTGGTGATGAAATGGATTGAGCGTTTTCCCGTTATCGTTGTTGTCGGTGCCGGTTTGCTTGGTTGGATTGCTGGTGGATTGCTGACGACTGATACGGTTAGCCAGGAGTGGGTGGATACACAGGCTGCTTATCTGCATTGGCTTGCTCCACTAAGCTGTTCCCTGCTGGTGATCGGTATTGGAAAGTGGCTGGCAGCCCGGATACATAAAAGTATGGGTGTTTCAGTCGATTTGCTGGGGAAAGATTGAATCCGGGTAATCAGGTGGTATATGTTGCAGAATGATCAAGCAGTAAATTTTAAGTATCAGCTGATTATCAAAGTGTTGTTTGTGATGAGTTACACGTGAAAAGGGGGTCTTATGCTAAAAATGTTACTGCCAGTGGATGGTTCCGAGGCTTCCGAACGGGCAGTTGAGGAATTTGTAAAACGGCTTGACTGGTACCGTGAAAAACCGGAGATTCATTTATTGAATGTGCGAATTCCGCTGACTGGTAATGTTTCCATGTTTGTCAGCAAGGAGGAGATTGGGGATTATTACCGAGAGGAAGGGCTTAAAGGCCTGAAGCAGGCTCGTGATTACCTGGAAGAAAGAGGAATCGCTTACCGACACCATATTGTTGTGGGTGAGGTGGAGACCATGATCTTGCAATTTGCCGAAGAAATAAAATGTGACCAGATTGTTATTGGTCCGCGCGGGTTGGGCGCTGTCAAGGGCTTGCTGCTTGGCTCTGTTGCCAGTAAGCTGATTCAGCTTTCAACTGTTCCGGTATTATTACTTAAATAATAGCAGAAATAAGCCGTAATCCTCCATTTATTGCAGTAAATGATTTGCTGCAATTTTCCGTTAAATCCGGAATGGAGGATTGGTAATCTTGAGATTAAAAGTATTGGGTTGTGGCGGTGGAATAGGGAGTGATTCCCATACTACTGCGATGTTGCTGGATGAAGATATTCTGATCGATGCCGGTACCGGAGTTGGCACGCTTACTCTGGATGACCTGCTGAGAATTGATCATATATTCGTTACGCACGCCCACCTGGATCACATTGCTTTCATTCCTTTCCTGGTAGATACAGCCGGCAGTCTGCGCGACCGACCACTGATTGTGCATGCTCTGCCATCTACACTGGCGTGTCTGCAGGCACATATTTTCAACTGGCATATCTGGCCGGATTTTTCTTGTATTCCTGATGCAGTTCATCCTTATATGCGCTATGAGCCGATTACTGTGGGTGAAGCTGTGGCGCTGGGTTCACGCAGGATCACGCCTTTACCGGCGTATCATATAGTTCCAGCGGTAGGTTTTCAGCTTGATTCCGGGCAATCCAGCCTGGTATTCACCGGCGATACCACTGCTGATGATGCGTTATGGGAAGCTATCAACCAGATTCCAAACCTGCGCTATCTGATTATCGAATCCGCCTTTAGTGACGCCGGTCAGGATATCGCAGCACGTGCCGGACATTTTCATCCGGCTATGTTGGCAAATGAACTGAATAAACTGCAGCATAATGCCGAAATATATATTACCCACCTACGGCAAGGAGAGGCGGAAGTGGCCATGCGCGAGATTCTTGCGGGCGTTACGCGTTTCAGCCCCCGCAGATTGATGAGTAATCAGATATTTGAATTTTAGGATAGCGTAAACATGAGTACATCTCAGGTTTTTCAAGCTGGCTCGGGCATTGTCTCCGCAGCGGGAATTTCACTCAATTCCGCCAATCGTCTGCGTTCCGTGATTGACAGGATTCACGCAGCAGGGAATATCGACGAAATCATGTTTGAGGTGAACCGGGATATCTGCGAGGTGTTTAATGCAGATCGTCTGACAATTTATACCGTAAGTGGTGATAGAGCCAGCCTTGTTTCGCGTATTAAAACCGGGCTGGACTCCTGCCAGGATCTGAAATTGCCAATTAATGAACAGAGTATTGCCGGCTTCGTGGCTTTACACAGAAAAACTGTCAATTTCAGGGATGTTTATGATCGGAATGAACTCAGGAAACAGGGGGAATACCTGCGGTTTTTACAGGAAGTGGATAAACGGACAGGATACCGGACCAAACAGATGCTCGTGGTGCCGATCCCGAGTGCTGGTGATAATGATTTGCTGGGTGTAGTGCAGCTCATTAACAATAAGTCTGACGAGCCTTTTTCACAGAAGACAGTTGATAGTTTGGGTGAAATTTGCCAGGTGCTGGCGGCTGCCTTTAAGCAGCACCGGATGCAGCAGCTGTTGGGCAAGACCCGTTATGATCAGCTGATCGTCAATGCTGTGATCAGCACCGGTGAGTTTGAGCTGGCGACCAGACGGGCACGCGAAACAGGCCGTGATCTAGAAGATGTGTTGATTGATGAATTTGGTATCAGCGTCATACAGATAGGCGGAGCTTTGGCCAGCTTCTTCGGTGTGAAATATGAAGGTTACAGGGCGGATCGGATCAGGCCGCTGGATCTGCTGAAAAATCTCAAACGGGAGTTTGTCGAAAGCAATAGCTGGTTGCCGATAGATGATGGAAATGATGGATTGGTAGTGCTGACGCTGGATCCCGAGCGTATCAAGGCCTTGCGTATCGTCAATCAGATTTTTCCAAAGCGTAAAATCATCTACACGGTTTGTACCCAGCGTGAATTCAAAGCTACGCTGGATGTATTTTATGGCGCCACAGAGGCTGAAAATCTGGGGGGCAGCATTGACGATATGCTCTCCAATCTGGAAGAGGTCGTGGAAGAAACCAGGGAAGCTGAAACAGATGAAGCCTCGGCTGCTGCAGACAACGAGCTGGTCAAACTGGTGAATCGCATTATCATGGACGCCTATAAAATGGGGGTTTCAGATATCCATATTGAACCCTTGCCCGGTAAGGGAAAAACCAGTGTCCGCTTCCGCAAGGACGGTGCACTGATGCCTTACATCGAAATTCCCGCCAGTTACCGCAATCCGTTAGTGACACGTCTCAAGATCATGTGTGATCTGGATATCTCAGAAAAACGTAAACCGCAGGATGGCAAGATTAAGTTCCGGAAATTTGCGCCGCTCGATATTGAGCTGCGGGTTGCAACCATTCCTTCAGCCGGTGGCGTGGAAGATGTCGTGATGCGTATTTTGGCGGCAGGTGAGCCGATTCCACTGGAAAAAATGGGATTTACTCCTGCCAATCTGGAGCAATTGAAATCAATTATCAGTAAACCCTACGGATTATTTTTCGTTTGCGGGCCGACTGGTTCTGGTAAAACAACAACACTACATTCCATTCTCAAATATCTGAACCGACCGGAAACCAAAATCTGGACGGCGGAAGATCCGGTTGAAATCACGCAAAAAGGATTGCGTCAGGTACAAATCAACACCAAGGCCGGTCTGACCTTTGCCACTATCATGAAATCTTTTCTGCGAGCAGATCCGGATATCATCATGGTAGGCGAGATGCGTGATAAGGAAACGACCGGGATCGGTATCGAAGCCTCGCTTACCGGGCATCTGGTATTTGCCACGTTACATACCAACAGTGCGCCGGAATCCATCATCCGCTTGCTGGATATGGGGATGGACCCATTCAATTTTTCAGATGCATTACTGGGGATTTTGGCGCAACGTCTGGCCAGGCGGTTGTGTAAATGCAAAAAAGCACACACGGCCAGCCGGGAGGAAATTCGTGCGTTACTGACAGAGTATTGTGAGGAACTGAAAAACATTGAGCACTTCAAGGCTGATCCTGATGCAGCCTATCGTGAAATTGAAGTCCGCTGGATCCAACAATATGGGGATGAAAAAGGGCAGATTACGTTGTATCAGCCGGCCGGTTGTGAGCATTGCACGGGAACCGGTTATGCGGGCCGGGTCGGTTTGCACGAGCTACTGACAGCTACTGATGCACTCAAAAAAAATGTACAGGAACACGCGCGTGTTGCTGAAATGCTGGCTACCGCGCTGGGTGACGGCATGCGTACCCTGAAACAGGACGGGATAGAAAAAGTGCTGCAGGGAATTACCGATATTCATCAGGTACGTGCGGTATGTATCAAATAAAGGATATCTCTAATATCCTGCCAGATGTTTATAAAAACATCTGATCGGTTGTATGGTTGAATACCAGCATGGTTTTCCTTTAATTCCTTCTTTTGCTCTAAACAGGTTCTGTTAGCCTTTCTGTTACTAAATGAATGCTTCGGCAAGGTTTTTCTAAATCCCGGTTGGCGCTCTTCTTAGGTGGCTTTCCGGATTTTTCCGGGTGATTACAACGATTGCGGTACCGTTTCAGGAGGATAATTGTGAAGATTTCGGATGAGAAAAAGGTATTGCAGCTGGTCAAATCTTCGACTACAGGCAAAAAAAGAACCAGGGCTGAAGGAAAGAGCCAGAAACTTGTAACCGGTGCAGATGAGTATAGTCAACAGGTTGAACAATACGCTCGTCGAATCCGGGAAACCAGTGATGTAAACGAGATTATCGATATTCTGGATACAGTGCTGGGTGAAACCAAGAGTCTGCGTTACAGCAACGAAATATATAGCGCACAAGAACAGGTGCGGCTTGCTGAGAATCAGATCGAATCACTTAAGCTGGAGCTTGAACAGCTGCGGGAGCTCATCCATTACGATCCAATGACGGGGGCATTCAACCGGCGCGGTCTGGATGCTGTTTATTTACGGGAGGCAGCACGTGCCGACCGGAATGAAAATACATTATGTGCAGTTATGATTGATCTGGATAATTTCAAGTGTATTAATGATGCCTATGGCCACCAGTTCGGTGATGATGTCCTGATTCATCTGGTAAAGCTGGCAAAAAAATCGCTACGATCAAGTGATGTGGTCGCCCGCTACGGTGGTGAAGAGTTTGTCATATTGCTGCCGGATACCACCCTGGAATCAGCGGTTTGGGTGATGCAGCGCCTGCAGAATAGTTTCTCCAAAAAAACGCTTCCAGACATGGATGGCAGTTCTGTTCCAATTGCTTTCAGTGGCGGTATTGCTTTTCGGCAGCTTCGCGAAAGCCAGAAATCCTTACTAAAACGAGCGGATGAAGCGCTTTGTCAGGCCAAGAAATCCGGTAAAAATCGCATCATGATTGCCTCTTAATAGCAGATATTTAATGGAAAATGCTTTTTTGGGCAAGCAACCAATTCTGGATCGCAATCAGAAGTTGATCGCTTATGAGCTCCTGTTTCGGACAGCAATGGATATTAACCAGGCAGAAGTTTCAGATGGTTTTCATGCTTCGGCCAACGTGGTGGTGAACGCATACGGTTACCTGGGTATCCAGCAGGTTCTTGGTAATCTGCGCGGGTTTATCAATATCGATCATGGATTGCTTCTGGATGATGTGGTTTTGTTGTTACCCAGTAAACATGTAGTTCTGGAGCTGCTGGAGACTATCCCGGCGACCCCTGAAGTGGTACAGCGTTGCGCCGAATTGAAACGGATGGGGTACCACCTTGCGTTGGATGACGTGACTTGTATTGATGATAGAACCGAAGCATTGCTCCCGTTTGCCAATGTAATTAAGGTCGATGTATTAGCATTGACGGATGCAGAAATTAGTCAATTGATCCAAAAACTGAAAGCATGGCCGGTTATCCTGCTGGCAGAGAAGGTGAATAGTCCGGAGCGGGCGAGGATATGTATGGATTTGGGATTTGAGATGTTCCAGGGCTACTTCTTTGCCAAACCTATCATTGTTTCAGGTAGCAAGATCAAATCCAGCAGATTATTTCTGTTGCGTTTGTTGTCGTTAGTGATGCACGGTGCCGAGATTGATGAGATTGAGCGGTTATTCAAGCACAAACCAGGCCTGAGCTATAGTCTTTTACGTGTGGTTAATTCTGTGGCAGCGGCATTACCTCATAAAATCGGCTCTATACGACAGGCTTTGATAGTGATGGGCTATCGTCCTTTACAAAGATGGATTCAGTTACTGCTCTATGCTGCTGATCCTGCCGGAAAATTAACCAATAACAATGCATTGATGCAAACAGCTGCCATTCGCGGAAGGTTGATGGAGCTGATTGCTACCATTGATCGCCCGCATGATAAGAATTACCAAGATCGAGCTTTCATGACTGGAATAATGTCTTTACTGGATACATTGTTCAGTATGGATATTCAACAGATAGTGAATAAACTGGAAATGCCAGATGAAGTTATTCGTGCGCTGTTGCATCGTGAAGGACGACTTGGCTGCAAATTGAGACTGATTGAAGCCAGAGAAAAAAGGGATATGAAACAAGTAGAGAGCATTATGACTGGGCTTGAATTCCTGGATCAAACCAGCTTGGCAAAAGCAGAGCTTGATGCCCTGGATTGGGCCAATCATATACATTAGTCGCTTCGCATGAGAAACTCGAGGTAGTTTAACCCCTGTATCACGGGGTTGTAGAGCCGAGCCACGTCGGCCACAGCGTCACGTGTGTCTGGCGGTTGAGTCGCCAGAGCGATGCACCGCTCTGGCGCATCTGCTGCAAGGCATCGGCATCGTCACTGGCTCCCGGCAGTGAAGCTCGTGAAGAGTTGGTCTTACTTGCTGTGAGCCTTCCTCGGTTTGAACGTGAAGCCCAGGAAGGCGAAGCTCATATGCGGATGCTGTTCGGCGCGGTTGTTGTCCTTGCAGTAAACGACCTTTGATTTCTCAGAATGCATCGTCAACCGTGATGTGATGGATCACATTACATTACATATTCTGCCTGCTTCCAGCTACGGTAGTGAATCGCCGCGTCATCTGCGTAGCAGGCGAACGGACAGTTGGGGTTGGTGCGCTGCATCCACGTGCCGAAGGCGTAGTGCATCAACAGGTTCACCAGGATGGGACTGACCTCCGCCTTGCGCAGTGCCGCGTTCGTGTGGGACGCGTACATCGCCGTCGGTTCCGAACGGCAGAGCTGGCGCAGGCTGGCAATCTCATAAAGTGTATCTTCCATGAGCGTTTGCTTCCTTGGTCAGGGCTTGTTGCTCTGATCGAACTGTACTACTCAACAAGTGGGTGTCGTGGCGAGCAACCACTGCCACTGAAAAGTATGTTGTGCGTGCATATTGCCCAAATTGTCTACAACTACTCTGATCCGGGCATGCTGTGCAAAGAATTGCTCTCGTCGCGTGACCTTCTTCTTGTTGGCTTGTTCGAGATCACTGAAACTCATCTGGTTGCATGAGGATGACAATAGAAAAAAGATGAATAACAAATTTTACTAAAGGATTCGTGCAGAGATTCCTTAGCCGAGCCTCCACTTTTACTTCCATTGTCAAAAAAACTGGGTTAGAATCTTTTTCAGCTTTATGGATTTACAGAAGTAATAGTAGGCACATAAGGTGAGCAGTGCCGGGTGTCTGAACTAATAAAGTCATCATCAGTTTCCCGAGCAAATGGGAGTTTATCTGAGAAGAGATAAAAGTATTTAATTTAATTAGGAGGATAAGGCCATGGGATACAGTGATGTAGCAGTAAGCCAGAGAGAAGCAGAAAAAAATGAACAAGCATGGAAAGTAATTTTAATCGCTTTGGTAGCTTTTATTGCGATTGGTGCAACAATCTGGTTTGGTGGACTTGGCGGTAAATACTAATTTTATAGCACTTAGTGCACCATATTAGGCATCCTGAATTCTTGAAATTCAGGATGCCTAATTTTTTTCAGCTATTAAGCCGGGTTATTATCTGATCGGTAGAGTAGGTGGTACTTCCTCCGTTTTATAGACTTCTTTTATTTCCCACCATTTTTTGTGGATCAACCCACGCATCAAATTGTTCTGCGGTGACATAGCCGAGCTTGATTGCTGCTTCTCTCAACGTTAGTGCCTCATGATGGGCTTTTTTAGCAATTTCGGATGCTTTGTCGTAGCCGATGTAGGGATTAAGCACAGTAACCAGCATCAGTGAATTTTGTAAATGTTGCTGAATACGTGTTGTATTGGCGGTAATGCCCGCGGCGCAATGCGTATTGAAGCTTTTTATGCCATCTGCCAGCAGGCGTGCGCTTTGCAGAAAATTATGGATAATCAGCGGTTTCATAGCGTTGAGTTCAAAATTTCCCATGGCACCACCGAGGTTGATCGCAACATCATTGCCCATGACCTGGCACGCCAGCATGACCACGGCCTCTGCCTGAGTGGGGTTGATTTTGCCGGGCATAATCGAACTACCAGGTTCATTCTCCGGGATAAAAATCTCGCCGATGCCACAACGCGGGCCAGATGCCAGCCAGCGGATATCATTAGCGATCTTGATTAGCGCAGCGGCTAGCGTTTTTAGCACGCCATGCGCATGAACGAATGCATCATGTGCGGCCAGCGCTTCGAATTTATTAGGGGCAGTGATAAAAGGATAGCCGGTGAGGTGTGCAATTTCTGCTGCGACGCGCTGTGCAAATTCCGGATGGGTATTAAGACCTGTTCCCACGGCAGTTCCGCCCAACGCCAGTTCAAGCAAGTGTGGCAGGGCGGATTCAAGATGAGCAAGACCGTGGTCGAGCTGTGATACATAACCTGAAAATTCCTGCCCCAGCGTCAATGGGGTGGCATCCTGCAAATGGGTGCGGCCAATCTTGACAATATCTGAGAACTCGGTTGCCTTGGATGCTAATGTATTATGCAATGCTTCCAGTGCAGGAATCAGTCGGCTGCGGATGGCTCCTACTGCAGCAACGTGCATGGCAGTGGGAAACACATCATTGGAAGATTGTCCTCGGTTGACATGATCATTGGGGTGCACCTTGCGATCTTTGCCGCGCGTACCACCCAGAATTTCCGAGGCACGGTTGGCTAGCACCTCGTTCATGTTCATGTTGGTTTGCGTACCGGAACCGGTTTGCCAGATGACCAGTGGAAACTCGTTGGCATGCTTGCCTGCCAGCACTTCATCAGCAGCGGCGATGATTGCCCGAGCGATGTTTTCCTCCAGCAATCCCAGCTCCTGATTGACACTGGCAGCTGCGCGTTTGACCACTGCCAGCGCATGAATCAGTGCTGGTGGCATGCGTTCTCCGGAAATGGTGAAATTGGTGAGTGATCGCTGGGTCTGTGCGCCCCAAAGTGCGTTGACAGGTACTTGCACCGTACCCATTGCATCATGTTCTTCGCGATACGAATCCATTATGGCTATTTCCCGAGAGAGATTGACGAGTTGTATGAAAGAAAGCGATTAGCTACGGGTATTGAACTGTTCATCGAAGGATTCCAGAAATACCGGAGGCTGAGGGTGCCAGCCTTTCTTGCGATGTTCTGCAACGACATTGGTAAAAATTCCGCCACGGACGTAAAATTTTGAGGTCAGCCGAATAAAGCGGGGTTTCATGGCAATAACCAGATCATCCAGAATCTGGTTGGTGACTGCTTCATGAAAAGTACCCTCATTGCGATACGACCAGATATAGAGCTTGAGACTCTTGAGTTCGATACATTTTTTATCCGGAATGTAATCCAGCGTTAGTCGCGCAAAATCTGGTTGCCCGGTTTTTGGGCACAAGCAGGTAAACTCCGGTATTTCCATGTGAATCCGGTAATCGCGTGTCTGAATAGGGTTTTCAAAGGTTTCCAGTTGCTTTGAAGGCTGTGTGGTCATAGTTTCCTCAGTTCTCCCGATTTTCGGTTCTTCTTTATGACAGGTAAATCATTTAAAATAACCAGGCAACCTGAAATTATAACCTCTTGCCTTCCAAATTGCGCCTGACCGAAATAAAACTAGCTGGTTTTAAAACATTTGTTGATCCTACAGTCGTACCTGTACCGGGAAACCTGGTCGGGATCGTCGGGCCGAATGGCTGCGGCAAATCCAATGTCATTGATGCTGTACGCTGGGTATTGGGTGAATCGCGTGCTTCGGCATTGCGAGGAGAATCATTGCAGGATGTGATTTTCAGTGGATCGGTTACGCGCAAACCGGTTGGGCGCGCTAGTGTGGAGTTGGTCTTCGATAACGGCGCAGGCAAGGCAGCAGGCCAGTGGAAAGCCTACAACGAGATCGCTATCCGACGTGTGCTCCAGCGCGATGGTGAATCCTCCTATTACATTAATAATATCCGTGTACGCCGGCGAGATATTACCGATATGTTTCTGGGGACGGGCGTTAGCGGGCGGGGCTACGCCATTATTGAACAGGGGATGATCTCCCGTATTATCGAAGCCAGGCCGCTGGAATTGCGCGCGTTTCTTGAAGAGGCGGCCGGTATCACTCGTTACCATGAAAAGCGCCATGAAACCGGATTGCGTCTGACGGATGCACGCGGCAACCTCCAGCGCGTAGACGATGTGTTGCAGGAACTGGACAAGCAACAGCAGCATCTTGAGACACAAGCCGAATATGCGACACGTTACCAGGATTTACATAAGCAATTGGCTGCTGCACAACAGGCGTTCTGGACCCTACGCAAGCAGCAGGCAACGGAATCTCGGCATGCGGCGCAGGAAGAGATTGAACGCCTGACGCAGGAAATGGAAATTATCCGCTCCAGTTTGCAGGAAACAGCTGAGAAACAGGATGAGCTGCGCGTACATCACCGGATCGTGAATGATCGTCAGCATCAGGCCCAGGGAGCACTGTATGCTGCTGAAGGCGAAATTGCACGCATCGAACAAAGTATCCAACATATTCGTATAAACAGAGAGCAACTCGATCGTCAAATTGCCGAGGCAGAGCTGCAATTGCAAAACCATGAGCAGCAACTGGATAAAGCGAATGAAAGCCTGATGTCCTGGCAGAACAAGCTGACACAGGCTGAGGATGATCATCTTTCCTGCAGAGAAGAACATGCACGAGAAGCCGGAGAGTTGCCACAAATAGAATCGGCCGCGCAATCAGATCAGGTACAGCTGGCCGAATTGCGGGAAAAACTGGCATTGGCCAGACAGAATGAAAAATTGCAGCAGAACCAGCAGGCGTATGCCGAAAAAACATTGCAGCAGTTGATAATGCGCCATGAGCGTTTGCTGGGAGAGCAGTTGAGCCAGCCGGAGATTGATCCGGTGCAACTGGATGAATTGCAGATGGAATCTGCAGAGTTGGCTGCCCTGTTGGAGCAGCGCCAATGTTTGCTTGGTGAACAGGAAACACAAATACATAGCATGCAACAGGAACGTGATGCTATTCGACAAGTTATCCAATCGTTACAACGTGACCTTGCCCAGGCCAATGCCCGCCGTGATGTTTTGCAGCGTCTGCAAAACCAGATCGAAGATAACCAGGAATTGAATGCGTGGATGACCAGGAACCAGCTGGATGTACTGCCAAGGCTGTGGTTACAGATTTCAGTTGAATCCGGTTGGGAAACGGCGCTGGAAGCGGTGCTGCGCGAGCGTATCCAGGCAGTGGCTGTAGATCGGCTGGAGCAGGTGCTGGATTGGGAGGTTGGCCAAGGAAAACGGCCATCAGCAAAATGGTCGGTATGCGAACTGGTAGAACCGGATCAGTCAGCCGGTAGCCACAATCTAATAAGGCCGGATCGGTCAACCTGGAAACCACTCAGTATATTGCTGAATTGTCATAGTCCGGCTGTACAAGCAGTGTTGGAGAACTGGCTGCATGGCATATTTGTAATTGACGACCTGGAATCTGGCTTGGCAATCAGGAAACAGCTGGCAGCTGGCGAGATGTTGGTAACAGCGGAAGGGCACAGTATTACCGGGCACGGAGTGAGTTATTTCGCACCGGATTCGGCAGTACACGGTATCCTGCAACGCCAGCGCGAAATTGCGCAGATCAGCGAGGAATGTGAGCAAATCGAACACTCTGTTTTATCCAAACAGCAGACGCTGGCCGAGGTGGAGCAGAATTATCAGCATATTGTGGCCGAGATCGTACAAACCCGCAAGGCGATCGAGGCAACCAGAACACAACAACACAGTCGGCAGATACAGATTGTGCAGCTGATGCAGAAAATTGAGCGCGTGGCGCAACAGCAGACCCAACTTGAAACTGAGTTGGCTGACTTGGCAGTACAGATTGAGGAAGAATTATCCCAAAAGCATCAGGTAGAAATGGAGCTGACTGCCTGTGAAGCAGAAAGAGTAGTGTTGGAAGCGCAAGCAAGTCAGGCGGAATCCACCAGTCAGCTATCCGGGCAGGCGCTGGTATCGCAGCGGTCACTGGTACAGCGTTTATTGGACAAATTGCGTGAAGCTGCTTTCAGCGAGCAGAACTGCCAGAGCAAGGTGGCCGATTGCGAGCAGCGTATCGACATGATTATCCGGAACAAGGTTGTGCTAACTGAAAACATACAAAAGTTGCAGCATATCCGCGCTGATCTGGATGAATCGTCGTTGGCAGCAGATGCGGCGCATTGGCAGATACAACGCCATCAGCACGAACAGGCGCTGATGGCAGTTCGATATGAGCTGGAAAATACAAACAATACATTACGGGAGACGGAACAGGCCCGAATGCAGGCTGAGCAACAGCTGCATAAGTGCGGCGAGGCGGTGGGGCAAGCGCGACTGCGTGAGCAGGAAGCGGGGATAACTGAAGCCCAGTTTGCAGGCAAGCTGGCAGAATCCAGTGAAATTACGTCGGAAATGTTGCAGCAATCCATAAATGAATCGCCGGCTAGGTTGCAAACGCACATCAATCGACTGGGTGGGGAGATCGCTGCCCTCGGTCCGGTTAATCTGGCAGCGTTGCAGGAGCTGGACGCATTGAAATCACGCCGGATGCATCTTGAAGAACAATCGCTGGATTTACGGGAGGCCATTGACACACTGGAGCAGGCGATTCGGCAGATAGACCATGAAACTCGGCAGCGTTTGGAGGAGACCTTTAATCAGGTCAACCACAATCTTGGCGAATTGTTTGCTTCCATTTTTGGGGGAGGGTCTGCGGAACTGGTGCTGAGCGGTGAAGATATTCTGGATGCGGGCGTGCAGCTGAATGCGCATCCGCCGGGCAAGCGCAACAGCTCCATTCAACTGCTTTCTGGTGGTGAAAAAGCCTTGACGGCGTTGGCGCTGGTGTTTGCGCTGTTCAAACTGAATCCTGCACCATTCTGCCTGCTAGATGAAGTGGATGCCCCGCTGGACGACAGCAACGCGGGGCGTTTTTGCGAGCTGGTCAGGCGTATGTCCGATGAAACTCAATTCCTCTTCATCAGCCATAACAAGATCGCCATGCAGATGGCGCAGCAACTGATCGGTGTCACCATGCGCGAACAGGGCGTTTCGCGGGTGGTGACAGTGGATATTGGCAAGGTGATGGCAGATGTGGTGGATTATGGATCAGAAGAGCCTGCATAAATCTCGTGCTGCTTGCTGCGAAGGAAACCTGATCAGGTTTGGCGCTATGTCTGCAAGGAAGTACGCAGATTATGAATTTTCTTTATTAGGCTGATTGTCGGTGGAATTTTGTTCGGCGATTGAGTCCTGGTCATATATTGCTTCGAATATTAATAATTTCTGATTATCTTTTCGCCAGTCAGCCAAACGTCTTCCTCCATAAGAATTATCGCGCTCAGATAATTTTCTTCGATCATTCTGCGGGTTTCGTTCTATAAAAGGGCGCAACTGAATATGGCAGCGTTCATTTATATGTTTTTGTGCCGATGCAATGAAGCTTCCAATTTCATTTTTCATCGTTTTGGTATCCGTATCCAGCAATCGTATGTTGACAATTACTGCATATTTTTCTGTGTCGTTGGCAGAGGTTTTATTTTTGATTACATGTATCAATGAATCCAGGCTGGGCCGTAATTCTTGCGAAATCATATGGACTATATTTTTAGCTTCCTCTGCTGTGTAGCTACCCAGGAAAAAGCCACGACTTTCGGTCGGGATCAGGCCCCGGAAAGTATGCAAATAGCGTAAAGCGGTAATCAGATGCCATGGGTAAAGTGTCAGATAGAAATACCCGAAAAAAAGTACCAGGAAAGCCAGAAGCATTACCTGTTCGTGGATACCCAGATACAGGCCGGCCAACCCTGTCAGGCCAAACAGTAGTTGCACAGAAGTAATGGTAAATACTGCGTCGTTAACACGATACCCAGCATCGAGAAGGATATGGTGAAAATGGTTGCGGTCGGGTTTGAATGGCGACTTGTGCTGCCAAATCCGGCGCAACATGATACTGATGGTATCCATCAGAGGAACAGCAAATAGCCAGAGGGCCGTTACCGGCGTCATGGCACGGCTGCTGCCTTGCGAGAGGTCTATCAGAAGCCAGGTAATCAGAAGTCCCAGCAGCATACTGCCGTTATCGCCCAGAAATACTTTGGCACGAGGTTGTAGAGGGCGACGTAAGTTGAAAAACAGGAACCCCACAACGCCACCGATGAGTGCAATGATAATAATGAGGCTGGATTGGTGGCCGGTAGCGAGAGCAACTATGCCCAGCAGCAGCAAGCTTGTTAGTGACACGGATCCAGATAAACCATCAATTCCATCTATCATGTTGAAAGCATTGATACTTCCAATGATGGCAAAAATGGTGAAAGTTGCTGCAATGCCAGGTAATGCGAGTATCTCGCCAAATGGTAAGTTGCCAATATCAATCAATATCACTTCACTTACCAGTACGATAATTAATGCTGACAGGGCTTGTATGACCAGGCGTGTTTTGAAATGAAGATAAATAATGTCATCGATCAGGCCCATGATAAAGATGATGCTGGAGCTGATCCCTAGTCCTAGCCATTTCACGGATTGTTCCGGATAGAGGTAGCCAAGGAGAGGAAGGGCAGCGAGAAGAGAAACAAAGATTCCTGTGCCCCCCACAAACGGTGTGAGATGTTTGTGTTGTTTATGCTCTCCTGGGCGATCCAGAATGCCGCTGATATGTGCCAGAGGAATTGCCAGTCGGATGGTAAGGCCAGCCAGTATCGTGCTGATAATAAATAGTGCGAGCTGCTTCGGGAGATCGAATTCTGTCATTTCTTGCTGCGATAATCATATTGGTAGCTATACTGTGTATATCTGTGGTGTGATGAAGTTTCGGGAATGCCATTGAATATCACACCCTTCAGATTTACGCCTGCCAGTACAAGTTTCTTTACACTTTGTTCGAGCTCACGCATCGGATGGGTTCCAGCCCTAACCACCATCAATGTCACGCTTGCCAGGCGACCGATAATGGCCGCGTCGGTAGCGGCCAGGATGGGAGGTGAATCGATGATGATCAAATCATACTGCTTGTTGACAGTTTCCAGAATTTGCTCGAATCGCTCGTGTAGTAATAGCTCGGATGGGTTAGGCGGTATTGCTCCGGTTGGAATGAAGTGGAAATTTGCCTGG
Organism: Nitrosomonas sp. GH22; assembly: GCF_009833115.1. NCBI lineage: Bacteria > Pseudomonadati > Pseudomonadota > Betaproteobacteria > Nitrosomonadales > Nitrosomonadaceae > Nitrosomonas > Nitrosomonas sp. GH22. The sequence continues at coordinate 40,504 of NZ_QRCA01000017.1, read as the reverse complement.
GGCACAGATCTGGTCGCATCCTTCAGATCGATCGATTGACTGATTAATTCGGACAGGCCTTTCTCTCTTCCTGTGCGCATGGATTTGTTGATGTCACCCCTGCGCAGATCTCCATCGATCAACAAAATATTTTTGCCGGCATCTGCCATGACGGCAGCAAGATTCATCGAAATGAATGTCTTTCCGGCTTCTGGACTCGGGCCGGTGATCATGAGGATGTTGTTACGCGCCTCCAGAAATGCAAAGTGTAAGGTTGTTCGCAAACTGCGCAGGCTCTCTATGGCAAGATCTTCTCTGTTTTCCAGTGCCAGGATGATTGGAGGATGATTGCCTGCTACAGGTTTGCCTTTTAGTTTTTTCTCGATCAGCTTCTGGTGTCTACTGCGCTGAACCGTGGCATAAACTGGAATATTCAGGGATTTTTCAATGATGTCAGGATTTTCTACCCCGCGGCTGAGTGATCGGCGAATAAAGGCGAATATAACTCCCAACATTAATCCTGCCATGAGCGCAATACCCATGATCAGGGTTTTTTTGGGTTTGATCGGTAGATCGGGCGGTATAGCGTAATCAACAATTCTTACATTACCCACCGTACCTGCTTTGGCTACTCGTATCGTCTGAGCGTGATTCAACAAGGTGGTGTAGAGCTCGGCATTGACTTCCACATCCCGAGATAATCTGAGAATGATTTGCTGGGTTTCCGGCAGTTTGCCTATTTTTTTGTCAAGTGCATGGATTTGCGTCTGCAGTCTGCTGATCTGCTTGTCAATTGCAACGACATTAGGATGAGATTCCGTAAATCTCTGTCTCAGTTCATCCCGTTTTTGTTGCAGAAGTGTAATCTGGGTATTTAGCTCGACCGTACCTGTCAGTATATTCTGGGTTTCAAGATCGAGATTAATTGAACCTTCGCGAATTCTGTAATCGTTAAGGGCGTTGGTAGTGGTTTCAAGTTGTTCCTTGAGAGCGGGCAGCTGTTTTTCCAGGAATTCAAGGGTTTTTTGGGATTCTGCTGATTTTTGTTCGACATTCTGCTGAAGATAGGTATTGGCAATTTCGTTAACAATTTGAACAGCTTTCGCTCGGTTGTCTGATTCGATGGTTAATTGAAGAATGCCGGTTCCCTTGCCAATTTCTGCAATCGAGAGAGTTTCCTTTAGTTGTCGGATTGCTTCTCCTTGGGAGCGGCGTATCAGAGTGAAATGAGTGTTGGGACGTGCTTTCAGATGAGTAACAAATAGCTTGATTGGGTGCAGAGAGCCTTCTGGCTGCTTGGCAGCTAATTTGCCGACTTCCCCCTCAAGAATGACTTTATTCTGATAAATAAGCTCGAAGCGGTTTTCGCCGAGTGATTGCAAAATAATTTCTTCATTTTTCCAATTGTCGGGTATTTCAAGCGTATCTACCTGAATGACCTCGCCTCCCCAGGCATAATGTGATAGCCATTCAGATGGTGGATTGGATAGGGTGCCGCTCTCGTGGAAGCGTTGAAACCATCTGGCTGCAGCGGCGCCTATGAACGGAAAAAACCTGGGTGTTGCAATAATATCCAGACTCAAATTCCTAATTGTTTTTCCCAGGATCATTCTGGACTTGATCAATTCAATTTCAGCTTGAACCGGCGTTTTGGTTTCAAAGAATGTTGATAATGAATCCAGTTGTTCAACCATGGATTGTGTATTTTCTCTGACCTGTAACAAGCTGTCCGCCTTATAGATCGGCAAGCTTAAAAGTGATATGGCAGCACCGATCATGCAGGTGATAAAGGTGATGATAAAAATCAGTTGCCTGTTGTCTGCCAGAATATCCAGCAGTTCTCCCAGATCGATTTCGTCACTGTTTTGATCAGATGGCATGTCAGGTAATGAATGAGTCATGTATTCGGGTATGACTATCCTGTCGCAGTAATGTGTGGCATATATCCACGTAACTAGTGTCTCAGAAAGGGTTGAATTCTCAGCGAGCCATCAAATGAATTCAGCAAATTAATTGTCGGCTGAATTTGTCCGATGATCTGGTTCCAGCGTATCCCCTCGGCGCGATCAACATAGATGACATCACGTGGTTGTAGCGGAAAGCGATCTGCAAGCAGTAATGCATCAGGTGATTTGGCGTCCAGATGGTAGATCTCCGGCTTGCCCAGCCCGCCACGGAAAACAAAAATTCTGGCTGGGTCTGAAGTAGTTTGATCAAAGCCACCTGCTTCACTTAATGCTTCAGTAAGTGTCATACGTGCTTTATTCATTACCAAACTACGCGATCGCCCGGTAGCTCCCCCTGCGACAAAGTAATTGGTTTCACCCAGTACGAAAACCTTGTTTAACGCACTATCCGGTACATTCAATACATCTCCATGCTGGAGTAACACATTCTGCGTAATATCGCCGCCTTCATAGAGGCTGAGCAGATTGATACTGTAGGTTTTGTCATTCCGAGTCAGGATGATATTACGTAAATCTGCTTCCTGGCTTGCTCCTCCTGCATTGTTAATCGCTTCCAGGACAGTCAGAGGTATATCTTTCACCAGTTGAACGCCAGGGTTGGCCACCTCGCCTACCACATAAACCCGCTGGCTGCGGTAGGCGGCTACCCGTACATCAAGCTGAACGAACTCGATGTACTTTGATAGCTTCCTGGTCAGTTCTTCGCGGATTTCCTCTACTGTTCTTCCAGCCGCCTGTACGACACCCACGTAGGGATAAAAGAATGTACCATCTTCGCCAACAACATTTCCTGCAGATTCGGCAGAACGAAATTCGCCCGCCGGGATAGTAAGTTCAGGATGATCCCAGACGGTAATATTGAGAATGTCCCGTGGCCCTACACGGTATTGTGTATAGGGTTCATCTTCTATAGGAATACCTTTGATCGTTTTGGCGCCGATACGGTAATCAAAATAATGGTTGGCAACGTTATCAGGAGCGAGGCTGAAGTTTTTATAATTTTTTTCTAACTTAATGATCAGCTCGGCATTAATTGTCTGAATATTGAGTTTCTTTAAAATGGCTTCGTCATTTTCCCGGGTAGGCATTTCTGTGCTGGACTGCCGGGAAAACGGACTCATGTGCTGTCCGGGAATAATGGAGCAGGCAGCAAGTTCGAATAATACCAAGAGAACAAGGGATGCTCTTGTACGCTGTAAATTCATAATTGAATGAAGCTGATGGTTTTCTGTCAAGAAATATTTCTCTGGCAGATTTTTACAATTTTGTTACCCATTGATCTACAGCCTGCTCAATGAGCATTATTGAATGTATGAATACTGATTTATCTTTCTGGTAGGGGTCATCAATATCAATTTTTTTCCATTCGCCCAAGCGAAACACTTTTCCTTTTGCGCTGGGTGTGCGTGTTTCGATTGCTGTTTTCTGCCATGTTTCCATTACCAGGATGAGATCAGCTTTGTGAATCATGCTGTCAGCAAGCTGTCGGGCGCGGTGAGCAGAAATATCCATGCCTTTTTGTGCCATTAACTGACAAGCTATGGGATCTGCTTCATGACCTGTCAATGCTCCCAATCCAGCAGAGCTGACTGAATGATCTGTTTTTCCTGCCAAGGGCAGTGCATGCTGCAGAATTCCCTCTGCCATGGGGCTTCTGCATATATTTCCTGTGCAAACAATCAATATATCGCGGAACAAGGCTGATTTCTGTATTAAATAAGGGGATGAATTTTGTCTAGTTTCTGCTTTTGATCATCCAATACGTGCATTATAGTGTTTAAAATATAAAACAGATATGATGCAGTGCTAAAACAAAAGGGATGTAACAAGTATATTTGGTATTGTACCGAGCTGATAATTCACTGAACTGATCCCGATCTATTTCTTTGGCTGCTACCTCCAGAAAAAAAAATGATTTTCGCAGAGTACTGAGTAATCTGTTATCGCTTGCGGCGGTGCGGGGTCTGGATTATCTGGTGCCATTGATTACCCTGCCATATTTGGTTCGTGTGTTGGGGATAGAAGGTTTCGGCCTGATCAATTATGCCTTGTCTTTCGCTTTGTATTTTTCAGCAGTGATGCAGTATGGATTCTCGATAACAGCGGTTAGAAAAATTGCACAAAATCGTGATAATCCTGAAGAGATTTCTAGTATTTATAGCGAGACTATCACCGCCATCCTGTTGCTCGTTGTAGCAAGCGCACTGATCTATTTTCCGATAGTGCTACTCATAAATGATTTTCATCAGCACTTTTTGCTATACGCATTCTCATTCTGCTTTGTTTCTGCACAAGCATTATTTCCTCTCTGGTTCTTCCAGGGGGTAGAGCAAATGCGACAAAGTGCCATTATCAGCATTACATCAAAGTTCTTGATGTTGGCTGGTATTTTTATATTTATCAGAGACGAGTCAGATTACTACCGGGTTCCGATGTTATATGCAGTAGCCATGGTGGGGTGTGCAGTCTTTTCTGTGCTCTGGATTGAGAGTCGATACAAGATTACATATAAAGTACCCTCACTAATAAAAGTAAAAAATGCATATAGAGAGGGAGCAAATATTTTTGTCACCCAGCTGACACCAAATTTGTATAACAATTCTGCTTTTTTTCTACTGGGGATTTTTGAAGGACCAATAGCGGTAGGATTTTTTAGTGCAGCAGCAAAAATAATCGATGTATTCAATTCCGCAGGAATCATAATTTCCAGCGCATTTTTTCCATATTTAGCAAGAAACAGGAGCGTAATACCAAAGTTTCATAAGTTAATGTTGATAGCGGGCGTTCTTCTGTTCGTGCTTTGCTTTATTTGTTCTGATTTTCTTGTGGCGATTTTGTTTTCTGATAAGGGGATCGGGGTTGCTTATTACGTCAAGTTGATGAGCTGCGGGATTTTTGCCTATTTCATGATCCTTTCATTTCACAATAATGGCTTGGTGCTAGCGGGAAAAGATAAATACGTTCGTCTGATTGCCACATGGACGTCTGGTCTGTTCTTCTTATTAGGGCTGGGTATCGTTCCGACCTTTGGTATTTATGGTGCAGTGATCATGCTGGTGGGTGCGCGGGTGATAATGGCAACGTGGGGATTCTTTTTTTATAGAAAATATGCTGCAAACATTCTTTAGATTTGGAAATTTACTATGAAAAAGATAGCCATACATAACCGCCCTGGGAGCTTTAGTGATCGTTGGATGGTGTATTGTCGGCAAAAGAATATTCCATACAAAACAGTTGATTGTCATTCGTCCGATATTATTGAAGAACTGGCTGGTTGTTCATTCCTGATGTGGAACTGGAGCCAAACCTATGCTGAAGACATGTTGATTGCACCAGGGCTAATAAAAGCTGCGGAATCGATGGGAGTTCAGGTTTTTCCGAGCTTTGAAACCTGCTGGCATTTTGATGATAAGGTGACGCAGAAATACCTGTTGGAAGCTTTAGGTGTTCCTATGGTTAAGAGTTATGTTTTTCTCGACCGGGCCAAGGCGCTGGAATGGGCCAGGAAAACAGAATATCCGAAAGTTTTCAAGCTGAGAAGTGGAGCTGGAAGTACCAATGTTATTTTGGTAAACGATGTTAATAAGGCAGAAAATCTTATTAACAAGGCTTTTTCAATCGGTTTCTCACCGGTTTCGCGTTGGAATGCTTTGAGTGAGCGCTGGTGGCAGTTTAGAAGAGATAAAACTCTTATTTCTTTCTTCAATATCTCCAGGGGAGTCTTTCGTGCGTTGATTAAGAATCCCATCCTTAAACGTCTGCCAATTCAAAAGAATTATGCCTATTTTCAAGATTTTATTCCAGATAACGATTCCGATATTCGTGTGATAGTTATAGGAGAAAGAGCTTTTGGCATCAAAAGGATGGTGCGCACAGGGGATTTTAGAGCATCCGGAAGTGGAGAAATCCTGTATGACCCAGAAATGATCCCAGAAGAATGTATCAGGTTGACATTTGATCTTGCAAAAAAAACCGAGTCGCAGTCCCTTGCTCTGGATTTTGTTTTTCTTGAAAGCAAGCCACTGGTTGTAGAGATGAGCTATGCATTCGCATCTCACGGTTATCTACCATGTCCTGGCTATTGGAAAAACGACATGACGTGGGTAGGGGGAAGTTTCTATCTGGAAGATTTCATGATTGATGATTTGATCATGTCTTCAGTAGAGAGGAACTAATGCATATTGCCATATATCTCCCGTCTCTGCGTGGTGGTGGTGCTGAACGGGCTATGGTTACACTGGCCAATGGTTTTTCTGATAAAGGGTTGCAGGTGGATCTTGTGCTGGCCTGTGCTGAGGGTCCTTATCTTGCTGAAGTTTCACCCGGAGTGCGTGTAGTAGACTTGCAATCCAATCGGGTACTGACTAGCCTGCCTGCTCTGGTGCGATACCTGCGCCGGGAGCGACCCCAGGCAATGTTATCTGCCCTTAACCATGCGAATGTGATTGCTGTTGTGGCGCGGATGCTGGCTGGGATACCTGTCCGTTTGGTAGTAAGTGAACGTAACAACGTTTCATTATCTGGCAGCTCCTTAAAGAATCTGCGCTCGCGCGTAGTGTTTCACATGATGCGGTGGGCCTATCGCAGAGCAGATGGTGTGACGGCAGTCTCCGGAGGCGTGGCGGATGATCTGGCAAAAGCCATCAACTTGCCACGTGATCGGATATCTGTGGTTTTCAACCCCGTGGTAACACCAGAGTTGATCAAAAAATCCAGGATGCCATTGGATCATCCGTGGTTGGGAGAGGGCAAACCACCTGTTATTCTGGGTGTGGGGAGGCTCACACCGCAAAAAGATTTTGCTACCTTGATTCGTGCTTTTGCCCAGGTACGCGCTGTGCACGACTGTCGCCTCGTGATCCTGGGAGAAGGTGAGTTACGGGTGGAGCTGGAGATGCTGGCAACATCCCTTGGGATACGGGATAGCATCCAGTTTCCAGGTTTTGCTGAAAATCCCTTTGCATGGATGAGTCGTGTACGGTTGTTTGTGTTGTCTTCCAGGTGGGAGGGGCTGCCGAATGTGCTGATTCAGGCAATGGCTTGTGGTGCTGCAGTAGTGAGTACTGACTGCCCGAGTGGACCGGATGAAATCCTGGAAGGAGGGAAATGGGGAAAGCTGGTACCGGTGGGGGATGTGAACGCATTGGCGAAAGCGATATCAGAAAATCTGCAAACGCCCGGCATGGTTAATAGTGCGGAACGTGCAATGTTCTTTAATGTTGGGAATGCGGTTAATGCCTATTTAAGGTTGTTGATGCCAGGATAGTCTTGTAGAGGCTACGTTAATTAGATCGAAAAGAAAGTCAGTCGCAATAATTTTTTACTATTGAATGATTGTTATAACAAGTGTTGCAGGTATTCTGATTTTTTTTGTTTCGCTGGCACTGGCCGTTGTGTGTACACAGAGAAAGGAATACCCTCCCCTGATATCCTGGTCGTTATTGGCAACAGGACTGGTATATGGGTTGGGGTGGGTCACTGTCGTGCATGCTGCCATATCCGGAGCTGATTTTCTTGGGGCAGAAAGGATAGCTCATGATAGAGACTCTTGGGTATTCTATAACCTATCTGTTTTATTTACGATTCTTGGCATATTTCTGGGGTGGAGCGTGCCAATTACTTCTTTTGTCACCGGAATAGCGTCGCGTATTTTCTTTCTCAACTACAGGGAGCTGGTGTTTATAGCGTGGTTTATGCTTATTGCTGCTTTTGTGTTGAGATATCTGTATGTCAGTGCTTTTGGAGGTTTTTTTTCTTATCTTGAATATTCCAGGGCTATCAGGTCGGGAATTTTTGAGATAAATAATCCTTGGAGTTTCTTGCAGCCTTTCGGTCATCTAGCACTTTTTTCATCCTATATTTTTTGGGCTGCAAGAAGAGATGGTAATAAAACACTTTTTAATTTCTTGGGATTTTGGCTGGCATTTCTATTTTCGGTTTATATACTGTATTCGTGGTCTGGCAGAGCTGGTTTCGTTGTGTATTTGTGTGTGTTTTTGCTGGCTTTTATTTATCTTAAGCGTTTTTCAGCCAGAATAGTTGTAATTGGTGGAGCGGTTGGCAGCCTAGCTGCTTTATATCTGTTGTATATCATCAGTAATATCTTTGAAATAAAGGGAGCTGATAATTTTTCGTACTATGTGGTGAAAGAAATTTCTTTTCCTTTTGTAGGTTTTTTTTCTCAGTTGGAACAAGGAGATTATTTATATCGGGGTTTTACCGATTTACTATATTCACCATTGTATCTGCTTCCCTCTTCCTGGACTACAGGCTTGATGGAAGGTGTGGAACAGATAAATACCTTGGTTATTTCAGGTGCAAAGAAAGGAGATTATGGTGTAACCGGGACAATTCCCGTTGATTTGATAACACTGGGGCTTATGCAGGCACATGTTTTTGGAGTTTTTATAACGAGCGTAGTATTTGGTGGATTTATAAAATTATTGCAGGCTTTTTTTGATGCCATAAAATCTGATTCGTTGTGCTGTATTTTTTTGGCCTATGCTGCTATAAAAATCGGCTTTATTTCTATTTTTTATGCAAATCCATCTAATTTTATTGCCTCTGTTTTTCCTGTTTTGTTGTTAATGTTATCGATATTGTTCTACAAGAGTTTAATGCTGATATTAAGGCTAGGTATTAGATGAGCCATATCTTTCACGTTATCTCCGGCCTCAACGATGGCGGTGCCGAGGCTGTCCTGTACCGTTTATGTACCAATGATAACACTGAGAAGCACCATGTCATTTCCTTGATGGATGAAGGTAAATATGGGCCTTTACTGCGCAAAGCTGGAGTGTCAGTGTCTTGTTTGTATATGCCGCGTGGCCGAGTTACGCCTGGTGGGCTGTGGCGACTATGGCAGTTGCTGCGTCAGGCCCGCCCACAAGTGGTGCAAACGTGGATGTACCATGCCGATCTAATCGGTGGTGTGGTTGCCCGTCTGGCCGGAATAAGGCAGGTGTGCTGGGGTATTCACCATTCTACTTTGGATGTTGAAAAATCCAGGCGTTCTACCATCCGGGTGGCTGGATTGTGTGCCCGCATTAGCTCCTGGGTGCCATCAGTTATCGTCTGTTGCGCGCAGGAGGCACTGGAAGTACATCGTGATCTAGGCTATGCGGCAAACAAGTTGCAGGTGATTCCCAATGGTTACGATCTGGTTCGTTTCAATATTGATGCGGTTTCTCGTACGCAACTGCGTGTAGAGCTGGATACAGAGAATCGCTGGCTGATTGGTATGGTAGGGCGGTTTGATCCACTGAAAGATCATAAAAACCTACTGGATGCATTGGCAACAATTAAATACCGAGAGGTAGATTTTTGTTGTGTACTGGTGGGGCGTGGATTGGATCAGAACAATACGCAACTGACTGCTTGGTTGTCGGAACTGGATCTAACTGGAAAAGTGAAACTGCTGGGGCAACGCGTGGATATACCTGATGTAATGAACGCGCTAGATGTGCATGTTCTTTCCAGTTCCAGTGAAGCGTTTCCCAATGTAGTAGCGGAAGCCATGGCCTGCGGCACACCCGCAGTGGTGACGGATGTTGGGGATGCAGCGATAATAGTTGGTGAGACTGGCTGGGTCGTGCCGTCAAAAGATCCGGAAGCACTAGCTGATGCCTTGTTGCAGGCGCATATAGCCATGCAGGATGAGGTTGCCTGGCAGGCGCGCTGTGCTGCTGCCCGGCAGCAGGTAGAAGCTCATTTTAGTCTGGAGCGCATGGTCGAGAGCTACCACCTCGCGTGGAAGAATGTGGTTCTGGAATAAAAATTTTACCGGTATCAGGTATAGCGCAGGAAATGCAATCGCATTGAACAAAAAAATCATTATTACACTCAATACTGCGTGGAATCTGGTGAATTTCCGTGCTGGTCTCATTCGTGCCATGGTTGCTGCGGGGTATGAGGTGGTGGCAGTTGCACCACCGGATAATTATGCACCACGTCTGGCAGAATTGGGTTGTCGTTATGTACCTTTGTCGATGGATAACAAGGGTACGCATCCCGGGCGGGATCTGTTGCTGTTCTGGCGTTTTCTGCGGCTAATGCACAAGGAAAGGCCAGCTGCTTATCTGGGGTATACGGTCAAGCCGAACATTTATGGTTCGCTGGCTGCGCACTTGTTGGCTGTTCCGGTTATCAACAATATCGCCGGTCTGGGGTCGGTATTCATCCGGGAAGGCTGGTTGACCCGACTGGTACGGGGATTATATCGTCTGGCGTTATCGCGTTCGGTAAAGATATTTTTCCAAAACGATGAGGACAGGGCGTTGTTTGTTTCAGGAAAATTGGTATCTGATGCAATTACTGATCGTCTACCAGGTTCTGGGATCGATCTCGACCACTTTGTACCCATATCCTTACCCAATAAAAAAACCTTACGTTTTCTGTTGATTGCGCGCATGCTGTGGGACAAGGGCGTAGGAGAGTTTGTTGAGGCAGCACGCGTATTGAAGGGACAGGGATTGAATGCAGAATTTTGTCTGCTGGGCTTTCTGGATGTACAGAATCCGGCTGCTATTTCCCGTTCGCAGATGGATGAATGGGTGGAGGAGGGTGTCATCCGCTATCTGGGGGCGAGTGATAACGTGGCGGAAGAAATTGCGCTGGCTGATTGTGTTGTCCTGCCCTCCTACCGTGAGGGTGTTCCACGCACCTTGCTGGAAGCGGCTGCAATGGCGCGACCGCTTGTGACAACAGATTCTGTTGGTTGCCGTGATGTCGTGGATGATGGCATCAATGGTTATTTATGCCAGCCGCGAGATGCAGCGGATCTTGCTAATAAAATCTCTAAAATAGTTGCTTTATCTCACGCTGAGCGTACAGCCATGGGGTTGCGGGGCAGAAAAAAAATGGAACAGGAATTTGATGAGCGGATTGTGATTGACAAATATCTGTTAGCGATTAAGAAAGTATTGCGCTAGGGATAGTGTAATCAGAAGATATTTACCCAAAGAGCAATACATCTAATTTGCACAGTTGCGAGAAAAAAAGAAGTATTTTTAGCATATTTTGTGGCAATCCCATGCTACCTTTTGAGATGAAGGAAAGCTTTTTCGACGAGATACCTCAGCTCATACAGCGCTTTATCATAAGAACCCATTCAAAGTCTTTTTAGCAGGATTGCCAGAAATGCCAAGTGAATGAACTGTAAGCTGGTATTGGGTAATTGCTCACAGTTTTTCCACAGCCACACGAAGCTATGTTTCAAAATCTAACGCCTGGGCATAACGTGAAAGTCCCCATCTTTAGATGGGGACTTTCACGTTAAATATATTGATTTATACGTATTTAGCTTGGTGCGGATATAGGCGACTAAAGTCGTCTGCATCCAAGCTGCGCCAACCAGCCTGCTTTGAGCAAGCGGTAGTTTAGTTTCTGTTGTCGGGAAAATGGCAGGAGTAGGTTCCGTCCGCGGAAAGTCTGTCTACTTGATTTCTTCTTCGTCAGGCAGTCTTCTTGCTTCGTCCTCCAGCATAACGGGAATGCCGTCCCGAATGGGGTAAGCTAACCGATCCGCCTTGCAGATTAGCTCCAGTCGGTCTTTTTTGTAGATAAGAGGGCCTTTGCATAGTGGACAAGCTAAAATGTCCAGAAGTTTTGGATCCATGAATTTTTCTCTCAGCTTCTTAAGTATGATTGTGCGTAACCCGAGGTCAACACGATATTCCTGTTGTAAAACCCAGATGCGCTCGTCGTGCAGATTAAAGCATTTTACTGCATCTTCTTCCGGTATCAGAATGATTTCAGCTTCATCAAACGGAAAATCCTCTGCAACAAAATGATGATCTTCAGAAAAGATGTATGGGGTGACCGTCAATCTCAGAAATTTGAGGTTATCCAGAAAATTTTGTATATCCGGATCACAGGTAACCGCATGGATACGTTTGTTTGCAAGCTCTGCTGCACTGGCCGTTAATTCAGGCCGTGACAGGTTGAAAAAATGCTCTTTCAGCGGTGTGATATAAAACGTTCGGATTTCTTCCCCGATATCTGGAATTTGTCTGTGATGGCCTGCCTGCACGACGACATTCGAATGCTTTAAGCGAGCAAAGCTGTCTCGCAGTGGCCCGGCAGGCATGATCAGACCATTCCCGGAATTGATAACACTGGTATCAACAATAACGACCTCAAAGTCACGCTGCAGCCGAAGATCCTGCAGGCCGTCATTACATATCAGTACGTTACATTCCTTATGTGTTTCCAGCAGCGCTTTTGCCACTTCGATCCGATCGTGGCCGATCCATACAGGGCAGGTTTCACGCAAATAATAGGCGAGTAACAGTGATTTCTTACCAGCGAGCTGCAGAGGACTATCAATGGTCACGCTCATTGGCGAGTGATAGTTATCGGTGTAGCCGTGGCCAATGATCCCAGGCCGTAATCCACTTGCTCTCAGCATATTGACTATCTGGATGATGAGTGGTGTTTTAACCGGGCTTGTGGCAGTGATGCTGTCAACAACAATCACCGGCACAGGAAGGTGAACCGAGGTTAATATCGCACGCCGATATAGATGGCGCCGGATAGACTGAAACAGGACAAATAGCAAGCTGACTGGCCATAAAAGGAGATGTAGCGGAGTGATACGTTGCCAATACAGTTCTGACCAGTTCATGATGTGTGGTTGGGATGATTAGGCTTTGAGAATCGTTTGTCGTCAACTGTAACACCATCCGATTCAGAGGCTCAATATTAAATAAATAGTTTTACAGCAGGGCTGTGGGAGCGATCAATCCGGCATATTTTAAGAAACTGTCTTAAAATGCCGCTGATATCGAGTAATTGCCTTTTGTGGAGTAATTATGCAGCATCTTGAAGCAGTCAGAAATATTTTGGGTGATGTATTGAATCTTGGGGAAAGAAAACACGCGCTGACAGCTGATTCTGTGCTGCTCGGTAATATCCCCGAACTGGATTCGATGGCAGTAGTCAACGTGATTACTGCACTGGAAGAGTACTTTGATTTTTCGGTGGATGACGATGAAATCAGTGCGCAGACTTTTGAAACGCTCGGTAGCCTGGCACTTTTTGTTGAGTATAAATTGTCGCACTGAATTTGTATGAATAATCAACCGGCCGAACCTTTCTTTCTGGATGCTTCGCCAGGAAAGCGTTTCTGCCTCTACCATCCGCCCGGTAAGGGGGTGCCATTAAGTCAGGCTTTTATCTATATCCATCCGTTTGCTGAGGAAATGAATAAATCCCGGCGCATGGCTGCTTTACAAGCCAGGGTGTTTGCAGCAATGGGGTTTGGTGTACTGCAGATCGACTTGTATGGCTGTGGGGACAGTGAAGGAGATTTTGGGGATGCAACATGGGAAATCTGGAAGGGTGATATTGCACACGCCAGGCTATGGTTGATACAGCAAGGATTTGCATCGATTCATTTTTGGGGACTGCGGTTGGGAGCTTTGCTAGCATTGGATTATGCAAAAAATGAAGAAGCGGAAGATGACCCAGTGAAATTTGTGCTCTGGCAGCCTGTTGGCAATGGCAAATCATTTCTGACTCAGTTCTTGCGCTTGAAACTGGTGAGTAAACTTATGTCGGATGATACGGATAAGGCTACAAATGTTCAGGATTTTCGTGAAAAACTGGGAGTGGGTGAAGCACTTGAAATAGCGGGCTATACCCTCTCATCTGCTATGGCTGCTGCTATCGATGCATTGAAATTAGGGCAATTGATTGTCAAAAATAGTGAAGTATATTGGTTTGAAATTACGCCTGATACCGGGCGCGGGCTTTCTCCAGCGAGTACTTCGATCGTGGAGACATGGAGTCAGTCCGGTATCTGTCCAAAAGTGCTGCTCATGCCTGGGTTGCCGTTCTGGGCAACCCAGGAAATCAGTGAGTGCCATGAGCTGCTAGCAGCGACTACCAAGGCGGTTGAATCATCTTTCGGAGTCCAGCCATGAGCTTTCAAGAGCGCGCGCTGCGCTTCCGTTGTGAGCATGAATGGCTGTATGGGATTATGAGTGTGCCGCAACAACCGGTGGCGCGTGGTGTGTTAATCGTTGTCGGCGGGCCGCAGTATCGTGTCGGTAGCCATCGACAGTTTGTATTACTTGCGCGCTATTTGGCAAAGCGTGGTATTTCCGTTATGCGATTTGATTGCCGGGGGATGGGTGATAGTGACGGTAATATCAGGACGTTCGAGCATGTTGGCGAGGACTTGCGTAGTGCTACTGATTTTTTCTTCAGCGAGTGCCCTTTTCTGGAGGATGTCGTGATTTGGGGGTTGTGTGACGCAGCCTCGGCTGCTTTGTTCTATGCGTATCAGGATCGGCGAGTGAGCGGATTGGTGCTATTGAATCCATGGGTCAGAACAGAGCAGGGTATCGCCAAGGCGTATCTGAGGCACTATTATCTGCAGCGTCTGTTTGAGCCGGAGTTCTGGAAAAAACTGCTCGGTGGGAAATTCAATCCGCTGGCTTCCATCCAGTCTTTATATGCATTCGGCAGGAATAGTTTGCCAGGTGGTAAAAAATCGGCTGCTTCAGAAGATAGTGCCGGTGCATCATGTGACCTGACAGCCCCTTTGCCGGAGCGTATGCTGGACGGCCTGAAACGTTTCCAAGGAAAAATACTGATTATTACCAGTGGAAATGATCTGACAGCACGTGAATTTCTGGATCTGGCTGATTCGTCGGCGGATTGGCAGGAAGCTATGAAAACAAGGCAAACAGAAGTTTTTCATATAGACAGTGCTAATCATACTTTCTCCACTCGCGAATGGCGTGATCAAGTAGCAGAACAAACCGGAAATCGCGTATTGTCATGGTAAAGCGGGTATTGATGATTGCTTACCACTTTCCACCTTTGCACGGCAGTAGCGGTATGCAGCGCACATTGCGTTTTGCACGATACTTACCGGACCATGGCTGGGAGCCGATTGTTCTGACTCCTTCACCGCGAGCTTACCAGCAAACTGATTCTGGTCAGCTGGCGGATATTCCGCAGGAGGTACGTGTCTATCGCGCCTTTGCGCTGGATACGGCAAGACATTTGACTCTGAAAGGGCGATATCCACGGCTGCTGGCCCTGCCGGATCGCTGGATAAGCTGGTGGCTGGGTGCGGTACCTACAGGGTGGTATCTGATCAAAAAATATAAGCCGGATGTGATCTGGTCAACTTATCCCATTGCAACAGCGCATTTGATAGGATTAACCTTACATCGTTTGACAGGCATCCCCTGGGTGGCTGATTTCAGGGATCCGATGGTACAGCCGGATTATCCACCCGATCCGTTAACCTATCGTGCTTATGAACGGGTGGAAAATAAAACGATCGCGCAGTGCGCCAGTGCGGTTTTTACAACACCTGGTACATTGAGGGATTATCAAACACGGTTTTCGCATGTCCCGGCATCTCGATTTCATTTGATAGAAAACGGGTATGATGAATCCAGTTTTGCTGCTATCACACGTTCTGTGAATCAGATTACCAAAGCTGGCGGGATTACTCTGCTACACAGTGGAGTTATTTATCCATCGGAGCGTGACCCAACTTGTTTATTTGAAGCTTTAGCTACTTTGCTGAAGAAACATGTAATTGGTGCTGAAAGTTTGCACATTATTCTGCGTGCTTCACACCACGAAGCGTATCTGCAATCCCTGATTGATCATTTTGAAATCGGAGCTGTCGTTTCGCTCGCACCTCCCATTTCCTACAATGATGCGCTTGCTGAAATGCTGACGGTTGATGGGCTGCTGATTTTACAAGCAGCGAATTGCAATAATCAAATTCCTGCCAAGCTATACGAATACCTGCGTGCACAACGACCCATTCTGGCATTGACCGATCTGGTGGGCGATACGGCAGAAAAGCTTCGCAGTATGGGGGTCGACACGATTGCACCGCTGGATTCGAAGGAAGCTATTATGACCGGATTGCGGCGATTTCTTGCGTTATTGAGAGAAGATAAGGCACCGATTGCACCAATGGATAAAATATTGTCCAATTCGAGAGAGGCCAGGACTAAAGAGCTGGCCAGACTACTGGGTGCTGCTTGTAAAGGGTGATCATTTAATTTTATGGGAAATCAGGAAGCTATGAAAATTTTGGCAGCTTTTATCGCCATGATGTTTTTTATTGCTTTACCCGTAGCGGTAGTAGCTAAAGGAAAAGTTTACTGTGGCGAATTAGAGATTGCCGGTGGCTATGGTCCGTTTGATTATATGAATCGGTTTCATCTTAAGGAAAAGTTGGATATTGTTGAAGCTTTTCACTTCACTTCTGATATGGAAAACCTAGTTCTTAATGGGAGAGGTATCAGGTGGCTTGGAGGAAGTCTAAATTATACGCTTCGTGCCTGGCCTAATCATCATCGTGCATTGGTGAGCCTAGTTAAACTTTCTATTAGGGAGAAGTCTACTCAAATTCCGGGTTTAACATGGCCGGTTGAGTGTTATTTTGATCGAGCGATTCGTATGAATACGAAGGATGCACAGGTTCGCTCGATTTACAGCGCATTTTTATCCCATCACAACAGAAATAGAGAAGCACTCGAACAGCTACAGGTGGCAGCCAGTCTGGAGCCAAACAATGCCACAATTCTTTATAACCTCGGGCTGATGTATTTTAAGCAAAAGAACTATGAAAAGGCCGGCCATTATGCTGAGCAGGCTTATGCACTTGATTATCCATTGCCGGGCCTTAGAAATAAATTGATTCACGTAGGAAAATGGCGGGGATCGACTGCCAAAGATTCCAGTAAATAATGATTCTGGAAAATTCCTGCCGATTCACCAGATTACCCTTGATAACCGATTGACTGACATTTCTCATGGAAAAAAACGAAAAAATACACGCTGATATGCAGGCTCTCGGGCGTGCGGCGTGTGCGGCAGCGCGGATAGTTGCAAAAGCAGATACCGCTACTAAAAATCATGCACTTGCTATGATGGCTCGTGCTATTCGTCGTGATGAGGCATTATTGCTAGCGGCTAATGCCAAAGATGTAGCGCAGGCCAGAAATAAAGGTTTGGAATCAGCCATGATTGATCGCCTGACATTGACTTCGAGAGGGGTTGTCAGTATGGCCACCGGTCTAGAACAGATTGCCACACTACCTGATCCGATTGGAGCGATGACAGATCTGGATTATCGTCCATCCGGTATTCAGGTAGGTAAAATGCGGGTGCCACTGGGGGTAATCGGTATTATTTATGAGGCACGCCCGAACGTGACGGCGGATGCTGCCGGTCTATGCTTGAAAGCGGGTAATGCAGCAATTTTGCGTGGGGGATCTGAGGCGATACAAAGTAATCAGGCCATTGCCATTTGCGTAAGAGAGGGACTTAGATCGGCGGGCCTGCCTGAACAGACTATGCAGGTGGTGGAGACGACAGATCGTGCGGCGGTGAGCGCGCTGATTACCATGAGTGAATATGTGGATGTGATTGTTCCACGAGGTGGTAAGGGGTTGATCGAACGGATTACTAATGAAGCGCGTGTTCCGGTTATCAAGCATCTGGATGGCGTGTGTCATGTATACGTTGATTTGTCAGCAGATCTGGAAAAAGCGGTGCGTGTTGCAGATAATGCTAAAACTCAGCGTTACGGCACATGCAACACCATGGAGACGTTACTGGTGCATACTGGGATTGCTGAACAATTTTTACCACGCATCTGCCAAATATTTTTGGAAAAAGAGGTGGAATTACGGGGGGATGAGGCAGCATGTGCACTTGTTTCCCGAATGAAACCGGCTGTGGAGGAAGACTGGTATGCTGAATATCTCGCGCCGATTCTGAGTGTTCGTATTGTGGCTGATATTGATGAGGCCATTACGCATATTGCCACCTATGGATCACAACATACCGATACTATCGTGACAGAAAATTATTCGCGTGCGCGACAATTTCTGCGTGAAGTAGATTCCAGTTCGGTCATGGTGAATGCTTCAACCCGTTTTGCTGACGGATTTGAATATGGTCTGGGAGCGGAAATTGGTATTTCTACAGATAAGTTGCACGCACGTGGCCCAGTGGGGCTGGAAGGACTGACCAGCCAGAAGTTTATCGTGCTGGGTGATGGCCATATCAGGGAATAAGAAGATGACACAATTTACAACAATAGTTTTGCCTGATATTGGCGATTTTAAGGATGTTCCAGTCATAGAAACTCTGGTTAAACCGGGGGATCGGGTAGAACAGGAAATGCCGCTGTTGGTACTCGAGACCGATAAAGCTTCGATAGAAGTTCCGGCGCCTCAGTCGGGCATCGTGAAAGAAATGCACGTCAAAGCCGGTGATAAGATTTCACAAGGATCGCTCATTGCCACGCTGGAAGTCAAGGACGCGGAGGCTGTGCCTTCAGCATCATCCTATGATGAGACTAAAGTTACCGATCAACCCGTTGTTGCAGGTGCAGGCAAAGTACCTTCCAGGATAGTGGTGCCGTCACCTGAAACTGCGCGTGGCAAGTTACGTGCTGAAGTGGTTGTGCTGGGTGCCGGTCCGGGAGGGTATACGGCAGCGTTTCGTGCGGCCGATTTGGGTAAACAAGTGGTGTTGATTGAGCGTTATTCCACATTGGGAGGGGTTTGTCTGAATGTGGGTTGCATTCCCTCCAAGGCACTGTTGCATGCTGCAAAAACGCTTACCGAAGCAAAAGAGGCGGATCAGTACGGTATTCATTTCGGAAGGCCGGAAATTGATATTGGCAAACTGTGTTCCTGGAAAGAATCGGTTGTGGGCAAGCTGACCAAGGGATTATCGATGCTGGCTAAGCAACGCAAGGTGACCGTTATTCATGGCGCCGGGAAGTTTGCCAATTCGCATCTAATTGAAGTTGAAACATCGGATGGGATCGAAACAGTTTCATTTGAGCATTGCATTATTGCGGCCGGATCCAGCGCTGCACGCATCCCGATATTACCGGATAACGAATGCATTATTGATTCGACCGGCGCACTGGCATTGACGGAGATCCCGCCGCGCATGCTTATTGTGGGAGGTGGAGTCATCGGGTTGGAGATGGCTACGGTCTATCATGCACTGGGTAGCAAAATCAGTATTGTGGAACAGATGGCGCAGCTTATTCCAGGCGCCGATGCTGATCTGGTTAAACCGCTTCATAAGAGACTGAAAGCTGGATGTGAGGCGATTTACCTCAATACCAGTGTCAGTCGGATTGAAGTGGACGGTAAGGAGGTGCAGGTGTTTTTTGAAGGCGAGCAGGCACCGGAGCCACAACGCTATGATCGAGTGTTGGTTGCGGTTGGGCGTCGACCTAACGGAAAGCTGATCAATGCTGAGGCAGCGGGTGTGAGCGTGGATGAGCACGGTTTCATCACGGTGGATAAGCAGATGCGAACCAATATTGCTCATATTTTTGCAATTGGCGATATTGTTGGAGATCCTATGCTGGCACACAAGGCCTCACATGAAGGCAAAATAGCAGCAGAAGTTATTGCCGGGCACAAGGTGGCATTCGATGCGCGCACCATTCCTTCGGTGGCCTATACCGATCCTGAAGTTGCCTGGATGGGACTGACAGAGACCGAAGCCGAAAAACAGGGTATTGCTTATGAGAAAGCAGTATTTCCCTGGGCAGCTAGTGGTCGTGCCATCACCCTGGCGCGTGATGAAGGCATGACCAAATTACTCTTTGACAAGACTACCCGAAGAATTCTTGGTGCAGGAATTGTGGGTGCTCATGCAGGGGAGTTGATCTCGGAAACAGTGCTGGCGCTGGAAATGGGGGCGGATATGCAGGATATCGGGCTGACTATCCATCCCCATCCCACTTTATCCGAAACCGTCCTTTTTTCCGCAGAACTGGCTGAGGGTACGATCACGGATCTCTACGTGCCGAAGAAGTGAATGTAGAGCAGTAACTGGCTGGCTGTTTTTTCTGTTTGGCCAGCCAGATAGAAAATATCCAGAGAATCAGAAATGCAGGATAGCACTGGCCGAGAGCAGTATCTGGTCGTTGTCTCTGCCATCCCTGAATACATGATGGCGAGTAGCCAAGTCGTAGCGAATTTCCGGGCGCAAAGTGATTCCGGGAACAGGTTTGTAGTTTAATCCTGCTGTAATACCGATGAAATCCTCATTATTGCCATCTCCCATTACGCGCGTTCCATTCTTGTCGTAAAACCATTCCACACGCAATCCTGCGCCGAGTTGCTTTGAAATGTCATACAAAAGATACTGGTTAATACCGTACCATGCAGCAGAGGGAGTTTCAGTCGCCCTGGTCTCGATTGCAAAATCGTGCTGAAATACATAACGCAATTTTTCTAGGAGACGATGTTCCATCACTACACTGTACATGGTGCGATTGTGATTCTCATGCAAGCTACCGGTTCTTGTATCTCCGGTAATCAGTGAAACTGCAAGTGTGGTTCTTCCATCGTCGGTAGCATAATTTAATCCACCCATATAATTGGGGGTGTGTCGAGAAAGACTATCCCAGCCGGTAACGATCCCATTTTTGACGGTAAGATTAGAGTTGACCGGGTAGGAGAACAATATTCCCATGTGCGTAAAAGGTTCGCCATAACGCATGGCGTAGGCATGTGAGAAGAAAAAGTTACTGGATGACATCACGGATTCATAGCCGATAAGTGTATAAAAGTGGCCAATTGACAGCGTGACGCCATTCCCGATCGGAGCGAATAGGTTTGCGTACAACTGGGGAAATACCAATTGATGTTTAGGACTATCTCCAAAAATACTGGTGTCGAAGTTGGTGGTGGCCGAAAACTTTGCATCCGTACCATACAGAAGATCGGCACGCATACCGATATCCCAGGTATTTTTACTGGGATCAACTTCTTTTTCGATATAGGCATACAGCTGATGAAGCTTGAACTGGTTGGCGCCATCATTGAACGACACCGGATAGTTAGATTTATTACGCGGACCACGCGGATTACCACTGAAGCCGGTTTCCACCCATCCGCCAAATTTCAGTTTGATGGATGGAGTCGGTGTGATTTCATTGATGTTGTAACCAGTCAATGTTTTGATCAAACCATCTTCATTTGCATGAGCAAGGGAAATCGAGAGCAGGCTTGATGCGATGAATAATGAAGCGCCAATTCTTTTTAATTGCGATGAGGACATTTGGTTATTTCCGCTTGTTATTTTGCCGGATGTGAAGAGCCACTGTTGCTTATTCGCGTTGTGAATGAAGCTGAAAAATTATAACGCTGCTGTTTGGGGCCAGTGTGGCTATCGCGATCGCGATTCTTTTGTGCCGGTTATTTTGAAACGACAATGTTTACCGCCTCTCACAATACATTCCGTATGCTCGATATCAGCCTTCAATAGATGCTTCAAAAAACTAATATCAAGTTGGCAAAATTCACTGTGCTGCTGAGCGAGTTCCTGGTAAACACAGTTGTTCGCAACGATTTCTGCCTGATTTTCAGATAGCTGATGTAGCTTGGTGTCGTAACCAAGTTCACTCATGATGGTAACGGCTTCCTGCAGTCTGTCATTGTATGAGGAGTATTGCGTGATGCGATGCTCAAGCCCATTTGCCATTTCTTTTCCGAGCTCGGTCAGACACGTATCAAGCTCGCGTTCTCCCATGTTCTTATCTATCCAGGAAAGTAGCAGTTTTGCCAGAAATGAGTACCGTCGCTGGAAAAGTTCCAGGCCATTGGGTGTCAGCGTGTATACCTTGCCGGGTCTGCCGCCGGTACTTTCCTGCAAGGAACTTTGAATGAAACCACTGCCGCTTAGGTGAGTAAGGTGCTGATTGACGGCATTCCGGGAAATGGCCAGCAGACCGGATAATTCCTCTACGGTTAACCCTTTGCGATGATGCAGCAAGGTAGTGAGCAAAGACTGCTGGCGTTCTCCCAGCAACGATAAAGCAGATTTCATGATCAATTAAACATCATTTCAAGTTTTGACATATTTAAATTGCAAAAGTATTCTAGCGTGTAATATAGTAAAAACCCATTATTAAAAAGAGGAGGGAGTAAAGATGTCAATGACTATGATTGCAATTATAATTTTTGCGATTGCTGCTGTCGGAGGTTTGTTTCTGGCTTCAAAAGTGCTTTCCGGGCAGCTTGCGCCGTGGGCTGTTTCAATCGTGCATGCGCTGCTGGGTGCAGCCGGTCTGGTGACGCTGATACTGGTGGTGCTGGAGGGGTCGGGTGATAATCGTCTGACCGCTGCATTAGGTCTGCTGGTTGTGGCAGCATTGGGCGGGTTTTATCTTGCCTCAATTCACATGAAAGGTAATGTGGCATCTAAAAATATTGTTTTTATTCATGCGGGGATAGCCGTAGCAGGCTTTCTCACATTGTTGAGCGTATTGTTTTAACGTAACCCTGAAAAAGGAAACCTTGCTATGAGACACCCCGTTCATCCAATGTTGGTTCATTTTCCGATTGCAACCTGGTTTATATCAACGTTGTGTGATATTGCTAGTTTGTTTACGACAAATGAGCTGGTCAGCCGGATGGCCGGGGTGCTGCTCATTATTGGAACGATTAGTGCATTGTTTGCCATGGTGGCAGGATTGATGGAGCTTGCAAAAATTGATCAGCAAAGCCCTGCCATGAAAATTGCCAATCAGCATATGCTGTTGATGATGGCCAGCTGGTCGTTGTACACAGTTAGCCTGTTTCTGCGGTTGGACGGCACCCGGTTGGGACAACCAGGCCTGGCTGCTGTTGCCTTGTCGGTCTTAGGGTTGATCGTTCTCTGTATTGCTGGTTGGCTGGGAGGCAAGCTTGTTTACGAATACGGGGTAGGTACTCGTTCCAATCCGTCTTGAAGTAAAATTTCTTTGCCAGCAGGTAAGAGAATATTCAGGTAATTGCACTGTCCAGTCCGTTTTCGGCAATCTCTGCTGCGCGTAATAATGCTTTGGCCTTGTTGCATGTTTCAATCCACTCATTCTGCGGAATGGAATCGGCGACAATGCCTGCACCTGCCTGCACATGTAACATACCATCCTTGATGATTCCGGTACGGATAGTGATAGCCAGATCCATATCACCGTTGAATCCGAGATAACCAACTGCACCGGCATAGATTCCACGTTTTGAGATTTCCAGCTCGTCGATGATTTCCATTGCTCTGACCTTAGGTGCCCCACTAACAGTGCCTGCCGGGAAAGTGGCGCGTAATACATCAATGGCGTTCAGATCCGGTTTGAGTTTCCCTTCGACATTGGAAACAATATGCATAACGTGCGAATAATATTCTATTTGCATGTTTTCAGTGACCTTGACACTGCCTGTCCGTGCAACCCGGCCGATATCGTTGCGCCCCAGATCCATCAGCATGATGTGTTCGGCTCGTTCTTTGGGGTCTGCCAGTAAATCTACTGCCAGCGCCTGATCTGCCTGAATATTCAATCCACGTGGCCGAGTGCCGGCAATCGGGCGGACGGTAACCGTATCCTTTTCCAGTCTGACCAGAATTTCTGGTGAGGCCCCCACGACGTGAAAGTCACCTAAATGATAATTGAACATGTAGGGTGATGGATTAAGGCTACGCAAGGCACGATACAATGCGAGTGGTGAAGCGGAATAGGGTTTACTAGTGCGTTGTGAGAGGACAACCTGCATGATGTCGCCTTCGACAATATAGCGTTTAGCCTTTTCCACAACGGCAATAAAGTCAGCTTCGGAAAACTCATTAACAGCTATTCCGGAAGAGGTTGGTTTTTCGACTGGTACTGGCAGAGGCTCCCGCAGTTTATGTAATAATTTCTTGAGATGATCTTTCCCGGTCTGATAAGCATTTTCCAATGTTGGATTGATGTAGATAATCAGATAAAGTTTGCCGGAAAGATTGTCCATAACGATCAGTTCTTCCGAGAGCAGTAGCAAAATATCCGGTGTCTGTAACGTATCTGGACGGGCACGACCAGACAGCCTGGGTTCAATGTAACGAACGGTGTCATAGGAAAAATAGCCAGCCAGACCTCCGCCAAAACGAGGTAACTTGGCGTAAGGAGCAACTTTGAACCGATTTAGGAAAGAGTCAATAAAACCAAGTACATCGGTTGTGTCGATTTTTTCTTCTATAGTATCGTTACTGATTATACGAATATGGTTGGAGCAAGCTTCTAGCCTGGTTGTTGCGGGTAATCCAATAATCGAATAGCGTCCGAACCGTTCTCCTCCCAGTATCGATTCCAGCAGGTAAGAATAGGGCTGATTGGCCAGTTTGAGATAAATGGAAAGGGGAGTGTCGAGATCGGCGAATGTCTCCAGCACCAAAGGTATGCGGTTATACCCTTGTGCTTTCAGATCGTTGAATTCACTTTCAGATATGCAATGATCCATGGAAGGCAGAGTGTTACTAAAATGGTAAAGTGATGGAATGAGGTTATACCGGCTGTTGCATGTTTATCACGGTGACAAGCCGGTATAGCTTTATGTGTTTCATTGCCAGTCAGGCATCGCGCTGGCAGGTAATCAGACTGTTTGCTTCAACGATCGAATTAACAACCGCGTCACAATCGAGTTTGTGCACATCATGCCCTTCATTGTATCCATAGGGTACACAGAAGATATGGCAGCCTGCCGCGCGTGCGGCAATAGCATCGTTGGATGAATCACCGATCAGCAGCGCTGCGTTGGGTAAAACACTAAAATGTTTGCAGGCATGCAGTAGTGGCAGCGGATCCGGCTTTCTTTTCGGGAGGCTGTCACCGGACAGTACCAGTTCAAAGTAATCCCGCAGCCCGGTTTTGTGTAACAGCGGGAGTGTAAAGATTTCTGTTTTATTGGTAATGCAAATCAGGCGAAATCCACTCTGCTTGAGCTGTTCGAGTCCCTCGATGACGCCAGGATAGGGGCGTGTATACACATGCAAGTTCTCTGCGTAGCAACGTTCGTATATCGGCAATGCCTGCTCGAACAGTGCGGGATCCGGCTCATCATCCGGGCTGTTGGTAAGCGTGCGTTTAACCAGCTTGGGGACTCCTTTGCCAATAAAACTTTGTATGGTGGATAGCGGCAGTTCTGCCATGTGTAGCTCGCGCAGCATCGCATTGGCCGCTAGCGCGAGATCCTGGGCAGTGTCAAGCAGAGTGCCATCCAGATCAATGATGACAGCTTTAAGTGGAATCGGAAACGAGGTTCGATTGGACGGTTGTATGTTAGATTGGGTCATATGTTGGTTCCTGGTCAGGTAACTTTTGCTAATTCGGCCCGCATGGCAGCGATAACGCTATCGTAGCGATGAGGATCGCTGTCTTTACCTGCACTGTAAATGGCGGAGCCCGCAACAAACGTATCCGCACCAGCGCGAGCAATTTCTGCAATATTACTCACCTTCACGCCACCGTCAATTTCCAGCAGAATATCGCGACCGCTTGCATTGATGCGTTCTCTTGTCAGACGCAGTTTGTTCAGTGCCTCGGGAATAAAGGCCTGCCCGCCAAACCCGGGATTGACCGACATAATTAGGATCAGATCAAGTTTATCCAGAACATGATCAAGATACGAAAGCGGTGTGGCCGGATTGAAAACCATGCCTGCTTTGCATCCTTGCTCTTTGATGAGCCCGATGGTACGGTCAATATGCCGCGAAGCTTCCGGATGAAAGGAGATAATGTTGGCGCCCGCCTTGGCAAAATCCGGAATAATGCGATCAACTGGTTCAACCATCAGATGCACGTCGATAATTGCTTTGGTCAGAGGGCGGATCGCTTCGCATACCAGTGGCCCGATCGTCAGATTGGGAACGTAATGATTATCCATGACATCGAAGTGAATGATGTCCGCACCAGAATCCAGGACTTGTGTGACTTCTTCGCCTAGTCTGGCAAAATTGGCAGAAAGAATGCTAGGGGCAATGCGATACATGATTTGGCCTCATAAGGAAATGTTACATTTTAACCATAAAAAGAAACCGGGAGTTAATAATGCTTTTGTATCCATACGGGTTTTTCATATTATCGATGTCTGGAAGATACATGGTCGGTGGTCTGGCAAATTCCCGACTGTTTTCTGAAACTATTACTGGAATCCGGTGACATGATTCCAGTCCAGACGTATATCGATCGCAGAAAACAACTGCTGTCACACATTCAGCAAGGTGTTGCTGTAATTGCTACTTCACCGGAGAAATACCGTAACCGTGATACAAATTATCCCTATCGTTACGATAGCTACTTCTACTATTTAAC
This sequence comes from Nitrosomonas sp. GH22, assembly GCF_009833115.1. Lineage (NCBI taxonomy): Bacteria > Pseudomonadati > Pseudomonadota > Betaproteobacteria > Nitrosomonadales > Nitrosomonadaceae > Nitrosomonas > Nitrosomonas sp. GH22. Next base: position 14,428 of record NZ_QRCA01000017.1, on the reverse strand, counting down.
CGGTTTCCAGGAGCCTGAAGCGGTTTTGTTATTGGTTGCTACCGGGGATGAAAACACATCGCAACAGATTTTATTTTGTCGGGACAAGGATAGTGAACATGAAATATGGAATGGGTTTCGTTATGGGCCGGATGCGGCACGAGAAGCATTTTGTTTTGACGCAGCTTATCCCATTACCCGGCTGGATGAGCTTGTCGGTGAGCTGCTAGCGAATCAACCTGTGGTATTTCATGCATTCGGTCATGATGTTTCCTGGGATCAGCGTGTGATCGGGTGGATCAGCCGTGTGCGAGAACAGATCAGGAAAGGCATATCAGCACCGGCAGAAATACGAGATATCCGCCATTTACTCGATGAAATGCGCTTGGTCAAGGATGATCATGAACTGGCGGTGATGCGGGAAGCAGCCAGGATTTCAGCTGATGCACACAAGCGCGCCATGCAGGCGACTCGTCCCGGTAAGCATGAATATGAAATAGAAGCTGAACTGCTCTATGAATTTCGTCAGCAAGGTGCTCAGTCTCCCGCTTATACATCTATTGTGGCGGGCGGTGCGAATGCATGTGTATTGCACTATGTTCAGAATGACGCACGGCTGAAAGCAGGTGATTTGTTGTTGATTGACGCTGCCTGTGAATTGCATGGTTATGCAGCGGATATTACACGTACTTTTCCGATAAATGGTAGCTTTTCGGCTGCACAGAAAGATGTTTATCAGTTGGTACTTGCTGCCCAGCTGACTGCCATTGATGCAGTTCGGCCGGGTAATAATTGGGATATGCCGCATCAGGCAGCTTTGCGGGTACTGGTACAAGGATTGATTGACTTGCGCTTATGCGAAGGTAGCCCGGATGCAGTGATGGAAACGGAATCCTACAAACGATTCTATATGCACCGGACCGGTCACTGGTTAGGGTTGGATGTACATGATGCGGGAGAATACAAGCAGGCCGGACAGTGGCGTACACTGGTTTCTGGGATGACGCTGACTGTAGAGCCAGGTTGTTATATTCGCCCCGCCGAAGATATCCCGGAGCATTTCTGGAATATTGGTATAAGAATCGAGGATGATGTAGCTGTTACATCGACCGGGCATGAAGTGCTTACCCGGTCAGTGCCTAAAAGTGTGGTTGAGATAGAGGAGTGGATGCAATGCATGACGACTACAGAAAAATAATTATTAGAAGGATTATTCATCAGGGGCAAGCTGATCCGACAGGTGAATCACTGAATACATCGCCGATTAACCGGTGGGCATTTTATCTGACGCTGATACCAGTAGTGATTGTGGTGGTAGTGTTGGGTGCGTTCTTCTTTTCGATTGTACTGGCGTTGTTTGCGGCTGTGGCAGCAGTAGTTAGTGCGCGATTGTGGTGGCTGCGGCGCAAACTCCGGCAATCAATGGCTGCTTCGGCTGAGCAGAGTAACGGGATAATCGAGGATGCTGAAATTATTGAAATCAGGGAAGATAATAAAAAGAACCGTGGACATCATTGACTGATACCGCTATGTACAAGACTACATTCAAGGTTATATTGATTGTCCTGCTGTTAATGGTTAGCACGCTTGGTCGGGCTGAAACTGCCATCCGGGCCGGGTTATGGGAAGTGACAACCCGATCGGATTTACTCGGGCTGGTTCAACATGTTCCATCCGAGCAGATGCAGCAAATTACCATGCTGGCCAAACAGTACGGAGTGAAAATTCCGCGGATCAAGGATGGTGCGGCTACTTCTCGGGTTTGTATCACGCCGGAGATGGCACAACAGGATATTCCCTCTAATTTTTATGAGAATCAGTCCGGATGCACGGTTGTCAATGCCAGTCGATCCGGGAATCGCTATCAAGTGGAACTCGTTTGCGATAATCCGCGCTTTAAAGGGAATGGCCATGCTGAAGGTGTTTTTTCTACACCTGAAAGTTTTACTGGGAGAACAGAATTCAATAGTACAGTGCAGGACATGCCGGTTTATGTATCTGCTGACACAACCGGTCGCTGGATTGGTGAGCAGTGTGAAGCTGTACAACCTGTACGATAGATTTGAAATTTTTGTTTTCACCAGTTGAACCGTATGCCACCGTAAATTGCCCGACCATAGCCGGAATTGAAGAGTGCGGAGGTGGCATCAGCCGTGCCGGAGGTGATCGTGGTTGAGATGTAGCGGGTATCAAGTAGATTACGTCCTTCGAGGTAACCGGACCATTTTTTACCTGGGTCATAGCTGATTCTGAAGTTTAGGAGCGCGTATGAGCCAATGGAGAGATTATTAGCATTATCAGCGTAGTAGGCTCGTGGCATCCATTCCACATTTGGACCGGCGTGGAATCCATTCGGATATTTGTAGAGCACTTCTGCGCGCAGGTAGTGGGGTGGTACGCCGGGCAGCTTGTTGTTTCCATAAAGGGTGTCATTGTCAAAAAAGAAATCGTTGTAGGTGTAGGCTATGTCGAGCCAGAGAAGATCTTTCCGGGCGGCGATTCCTTTGAGAAATGCGGCACCGAATCCCAGTTCGATCCCCTGATGTACGGTACGATCTGCATTGACTACCGTACATGGGCTGAACGGCGACGTTCTCAGGCATTGCAGCTCATTTCTGATATGGGCGCGATAGAAGGCGATATCCCATTTGAAATCGGCTCTGTGCCCGCGTGTTCCGATTTCATAGGTGGTAGCAGTCTGGGCATCGAGTTCCGAACTAGCGGGTGTCATAAAGGTGTTCGTGTCGAAAGTCGGTACTTCGGCACTGCGTGAGATATTGGCAAAGATCTGTACATCGGGAGCAATGTCCCACAACAATCCTCCTCTGGGGCTGAAGATGCTGTAAGCACGGCGGCCCGACTGATCGCCATCCGCCAGGAAACGGTCATTCCGGTCGCGAATCGCATGCAGGAACTGCCCGCCAGCAACCAGCGCGACATTCTGCAGGAAGTAGAAACTGTTTTCCACATAGATTGAATAGTTCTGTGATTTATCTACCGTGGACATGGCGAGTGCACTTTTCACCGCATCTCCCGGGTTGATATATTCTTTGTAGTTGATTTTGCCGTTATGAACGTTTGCACCCGCGACGAAGCGGTTGCGGAAGCCGGCGATCAGACGGTCATCGGTTGCACGCGCGAAGCCGCCGTAGTCATGGACATAGTAGTCCAGGTACCGGTAGATAGGATGATCCACATGGCGATGGTGGCCAAAGAGACCAAAGTCGACCGTGGTGGGGCCGAAGCGTAGCGTAGTCTTGTTGGCGAGCCGCACTGAGTCGATGTTGCGTTGCTGATCCTGCCGTACGAACTCGGGATCGGCGCTGCGTGGTGAATCCAGCGCCATGCGCTTGGTCAGCTCGCCTGGTAAACGCTGGCGCCATGTATTTGCGTTCAGGTAAAAGCGTGTCTCGGCATCCGGTAAGAATCGATAACCGAAGTTGGCACTACCGAGTACCATATGGCCATTGCTGTGATCACGATAGCCATCCTCGCGCTGTGCCGATGCAGTGATGAAATAATCATGCGGGCCGTGGATTCCGCTCGTGCTCACCTGTCCTTTCATATAGCCGAAACTGCCTGTATCCACTCGCCCGCTGAACCGGGAAGCATCATACCCTGTCGGTGTGACGAGGTTGATTGCGCCACCGAGAGAGTTGGCTCCGTAACGCAGTGCATTGGCACCCTTGAACACTTCGACGTAGCGGTAAGCACCTGGATCGATTTCGAAGACATCGAACAGGCCGTCAGCAGTGTTGATCGGGATGCCGTCCATATACATATTGATGCCACGGTTGCCATAGTTGCGCGTTAATCCGGAGCCGCGGATCGATATCCGGTTATCGATATTCGATTTGGGTTGGGCGATGACACCGGGTATCCAGCCGACGATGTCCTTGATGGTTTGTGCCGGTGTACTTTTGAATCGGGCATCGGATATGACTTCGACGGCACCGGGTGTGTACTGGATATTGGCCGTTGCCTGTGCGGTATTCGGAACGGTTAGTGAGGCTTCGTTACCGGCCGCGGATGAATCAGTGGTGATGGTGATTTCAGGTAAAACCGTATTGGCAGCAGCCTGGCTGATGACGACCATGCTGTTATCGACCATCTCGTACTTCAACCGGTTTTTATTCAGTACCTGGTTCAATGCTTCTGCCAGTGTGAAGTTGCCGTGTAGAGGTGGAGAAAGATGATTTCGGGTGATTTCATCCGCATAAATCAGCTTGATGCCAGTGATATTGGCCAGGTGATTCAGTGTGGAAGAAAGAGGCTGTGCAGGAAGATTGAAGGAATAGGGGATGTCATTTTGCGCATTGGCCGTATTCGCCCATAGCAGAAGCAGTAACGAAAATAATCCGGCAATAGATTTCATGGTGTTTTTCTCCAGTCAGGAAGGTATAAAGGTTTCTGATGTCCTGTCTGGTAAGACGTGAAAAACACGATGAACTGGTCACATTTTTTTATTTATCCGGTCGATCAGCAGGGTTTGCCCGTCCGGCAGTTTTTTTACCCTGACTGGTAAAGCCTTTTCCAGGCTGCTGAGGAAAAGTGGCAGATCACGGGTGCCGAATGTTCCGCTCAGCGTCTCATGTGCAATGGCGGGGTCAGTAAAAATGAAGTGTACCGGGTGATAGCGTTCCAGCTCGGTTGTGACTGCTGCCAGAGGAGTCTGGCGGAATATCAGCCGCCCGTGCTGCCAGGCTGCGATCTGTTCGGTATCGACCGGGCGGAGGACCGCATGATCACCGCGAGAGGAGTAGTATTGCTGATATCCTTCATCCAGACGTACGCCATCGATTTCCACCGCGCCTTCCAATACCGTGACTGAGATCTCATCCTGCTGTCTGTGTACGTTGAATTGGGTACCGATATCCTGGATTTGCAATTTGTCTGTATGCACGACAAAAGGACGCCAGGTTTCGTGTGCAACGTCAAAAACGGCTTCTCCCGCATCCAGCGTAATTTTGCGTTGCAGGTAAGAAATGCGGACGTGCAGACGGGTAGCCGTATTCATGTTGATACGGCTGCCATCCGCTAGGGAGATGAGACGCTGCTCTCCCAATCGGGTGGAATAAGTGACGGTTTCAGCGTTGTATTCCAGCCAGCTGATACTCATCAAAGCAGATGAAATCAGGAAGAACAGTGCCCAGCCGAATATGCCGGCCGGCTGGTGTTTGGGCCGGCGTCGTCTGGCTTCATGCAAACCGGGAATATCGGGTGTTTCTTTCAGTTTGTCTGTTTCAGACCATAAGCGCTCAGCATGCGTATAGGCTGCCTGATGAGCTTCATTTTTACAGAACCAGCGGTTGAATTTCCGCTTGTCTTCATCCGTACAGTGTTCAGACTGTAATAGAAAAAACCACTTCAGTGCCTGTTTGAGCAGCTGTTCGTCAGGAGGGCCGGAAGCGGACATATAGTATTACCGGTCGGTCATACGGTTCATGCTGCGGTGGCAACGCAACATAGCCTGTACCAGACGTCGTTGCACGGTTTTCTCGGAAATATTGAGATGGATGGAGATTTCACTGTAACTGAGCTCATCGATTTTACGCAGCAGAAAAACATCACGGCAACCTTGCGGCATAGAGGCGATCGTATCCAGTAATAGTCTGCATTGCTGCCGGAGACTCACGATTTCATGCGGCTGGAGCAGCGGGCAGGGCAGGGTTTCGTCGAGCAGCAGGTATTCTATTTTATTTAAGGGGTCACGCTGGTGATCCATCGCCAGGTTATGGCCGATCCGGAACAGATAAGCGGACAAACTCAATATATTCGATAAATCGCGGTGGCCCAGTAACCGGATATAGGCTTCCTGGGCGAGATCAGCTGCTGTTTCACGGCAACCGACCAGACAGGTGATGCGACTGATCAATTGTGACTGGTATTGTTTATAAAGTGCTGTAAATACGGGGGAATCCGATGAAGACATGATGCAGTAGCGAAAAGAGTCATAATAACCATTGTTTGTCCGGATCAAATTATCCGGACAAAAGCAGGAAATGAGAATGCGACAAATTGTCGCAGGAAGAGGTAGCCGAGCGATTGTTGGCGCCGGGTTGCCGATGCGGCAACATCATTCAAAGGTCGTCAGCCATAGCGATTTTATCTGATGCACGTATACTGGGTATTGCCGGCGCGCAGTTATCGGTCCGGCGATTTTCCAAGGAGCAGAATTATGAAAGCGACACAACTTTTGCATAATCTCGGCCAGAGTCTCTGGCTCGATAACATTACACGTGATTTATTAATTAATGGCACACTCAAACGTTATATTAATGAGCTGTCAGTAACAGGGTTAACCTCGAACCCGACAATTTTTAACCATGCGATCAAGCATAGCGATGCTTATGATGCTTCCATCCGTGCTGATCTGGCACAAGGAAAATCGGGTGAGGTAATTTTTTTCGATCTGGCGCTAGAGGATCTTACTCAGGCTGCTGATTTATTTCGTCCGATTTATGACCGTACCAATGGCATTGATGGTTGGGTATCGTTAGAAGTATCTCCTCTATTGGCATACGATACCGCCAGTACCATTGCAGCTGTAAAGAATTTGCATAGTCAGGTGGAGCGGCCGAATCTTCTGATCAAGATTCCAGGAACCAGGGAAGGTTTGCCTGCCATTGAAGAAGCAATTTTTTCCGGAATTCCGATCAATGTGACTTTATTATTCAGCCGTGAGCAGTATGTGGCGGCAGCCGAGGCTTATCTGCGTGGAATTGAGCGGCGTATCGAAGCTGGACTGAATCCTGATGTGATCTCCGTTGCATCCCTGTTTATCAGCCGGTGGGATGCGGCAGTGGCTGGCAAGGTTCCAGAAGCATTACAGAACAAACTAGGTATTGCCATTGCTCATCGCACCTATAAAGCGGTATGCGAACAGCTTGGCTCCGCCCGCTGGTTGCGTATCTACAATGCGGGTGCACGGCCGCAGCGTTTATTGTGGGCTAGTACAGGTACCAAGGATCCCAAGGCTTCTGATGTGCTTTACGTGACAGCGCTTGTTGCACCTTTTACAATTAACACCATGCCTGAGAAGACTTTGAGTGCGCTGGTAGATCATGGTGATTTGAGTGGTGGAACTATGCCTGTTGATGGCGGTGACAGTGAAGCCGTTCTGCAACAATTTGCTGGAGCAGGGATTGATATTGATGCTCTTGCTGCCAGGCTGCAGGAAGAGGGAGCCAAAAAATTTGTAGATTCCTGGCGTGATCTGATGGAGGTAATTGCCTCGAAGTGCATGATGATACAGAAGGAAAAAGCAGATTAGGGCGACGGGAAGCAAGAAGACAGTTACTGCATCAGCGAACGGCTACAGGATATTTGTTGACATGAGAATAACCAGTCAGATCAGGATCCCCGTATTCTGACAGGCAACGGCAAGTCATTTACTGATGGACTGTTTGCCAGCCATGAACGCAACCCCAGTGACAATCATCAGTTTGACCAACTATGCCAGGAACTCGGTATCGAACATCACCTGATCCGGGGGTCACGTACTGCGCAAACCAATGGAATGGTCGAACGTTTCAACAGACGTATTGCTGATGTACTCAAAACACATCGATTCAATAGCGCTGAAGATCTGAAACAGACTCTGATACGTTATGCCAGTCTGTATAATTAGTAACTGCCGCAGTCTGCCCTCAAGAGTAAAACTCCAATACAGGCCATGAAAGAATGGTATAAAACGCATTCCCACCTCTTTCATAAAAAACGATACAATCATCTGGGACGCGATATTTAGTCCCACGAATGCTGGTGTAAGATATCCTCGCTTATCGTGGGACTAAACAGTAAACAGCTACAGACAATATAAAACAATCCAGTTGATGGTTATATTATTGATATCACGGTAGTGTCGTCCATTTCCAATCTCTGATTTCCGGCATATCTTCACCGTGGCGGTTGATATATTCGCGGTGCTCGATCAGTTTGTCACGCATGATTTGTCTGAGATAGGCTGCGTTATAACCCAGATGGGAAACGCGGTCGATGACGTCATCAACCAGATGGAAGCGATCCATGTCGTTAAGTACCACCATATCGAATGGTGTGGTAGTAGTGCCTTCTTCCTTATAGCCGCGCACATGCAAATTATGGTGGTTGGTACGACGGTAGGTTAGGCGGTGAATTAGCCAAGGGTAGCCGTGATAGGCAAAAATGATAGGTTTGTCTGTGGTGAACAAGGTGTCGAATTCCCGGTCAGATAGACCTTTCGGATGTTCCAGGTGATGCTGCAGAGTCATCAGATCAACGACGTTGATCACCCGGATACGCAGGTCAGGCAGGTGTTCATGTAGAATGCTCACAGCAGCTAGGGCCTCAATAGTTGGAACATCTCCGGCGCAGGCAATGACGACATCAGGCTCGCCGTCCTGGTCGTTACTGGCCCATCCCCATATGCCGATACCGGCCGTGCAATGCTTGATCGCGGCATCCATATCCAACCACTGCAGTTGTGGCTGCTTCCCGGCAACGATGACATTAACGAAATTACTGCTGCGCAGACATTTGTCTGTGACATACAATAGACAGTTAGCATCAGGCGGTAGATAAATACGGATGGTGTCGGCTTTTTTGTTGATCACATGATCAATGAAACCAGGATCTTGATGGGAAAATCCGTTATGATCCTGACGCCAGACGTGGGAAGTCAGCAAATAATTGAGTGAGGCGATGGGTCTGCGCCATGGGATTTCCTTGCTGATTTTTAGCCATTTGGCATGCTGGTTGAACATCGAATCGATGATGTGAATGAATGCTTCATAGCAGGAAAAAAGACCATGCCGCCCAGTCAGTAGATAGCCTTCCAGCCATCCTTGACAAAGGTGTTCACTGAGAATTTCCATTACTCGGCCATCTGGCGCCAAGTGTTCATCCTCAGCTAAAGTTTCGGCCAACCATGTTTTGGGTGTGACCTCATACAGGTTTCCCAATCGGTTGGAAGCTGTTTCATCCGGCCCAAATACCCGAAAGTTACAGCTTCTTAGATTCAGGCGCATGATGTCTCTCAGGAAGCTGCCCATGACCCGGGTCGCTTCAGCTTCAATCTGGCCGGGTTGTGCAACCTCAACCGCGTATTCCCGGAAATCTGGCATATGCAGTGGTTCTTTCAGTAATCCACCATTAGCATGCGGGTTGGCACCCATTCTCCGATTACCAAGCGGTGCCAATGCCTGGAGTGGTTCAATCAGCCGTCCGTGAGTATCGAACAGCTCCTCTGGACGGTAGCTTTTGAGCCAAGCTTCAAGTTGCTGGAGATGTTCCGGTTTTTTTGCCAGCTCTGAGAGGGGTACTTGATGGGAACGCCAGGAGCCTTCTATTTTCAGGCCATCGACTGTTTTGGGTCCAGTCCATCCCTTCGGGGTGCGCAGGATGATCATGGGCCAGCGGGGATACTGGGTTACGCCCTCGAGTCGGGCTTGGGCCTGGATCGATCTGATTTCAGTCAATACCTGATCTAGTGTACTGGCCATGAGCTGATGCATGGCCAGTGGATCTTCTCCTTCAACGATGTATGGCCGATAGCCGTGGCCATAGAACAGCTGATTCAGTTCTTCACGGCTAATACGTGCCAGAATGGTGGGGTTAGCAATTTTATAGCCGTTCAGATGTAAGATCGGCAGCACTACACCATCTTGAGCTGGGTTAAGAAATTTGTTGGAATGCCAGGCAGCTGCCAATGGCCCGGTTTCTGCTTCTCCATCACCTACGACACAGGCTGCGATCAGACCCGGATTGTCGAACACCGCACCGAAGGCATGGGAAAGTGAATAACCGAGCTCCCCCCCTTCATTGATGGAACCAGGGATTTCTGGCGTGGCATGACTGCCAATTCCGCCTGGAAAGGAAAATTGGCGGAACAGATGCTTTATCCCCTGGATATCCTGCGAAATATCAGGATAATATTCAGAGTAAGTGCCTTCCAAATAAGTGTTGGCAGCCAGCGCAGGCCCGCCGTGGCCGGGACCAGCTATGTAGATCATATTCAGATCATCACGTAGGATGACGCGATTGAGATGGGCATAGATGAAATTGAGTCCAGGTGTCGTTCCCCAATGTCCTAGCAAACGGGGCTTGATGTGTTGCAATGTCAGCGGAGCTTGCAGCAAGGGGTTGTCGAGCAAGTAGATCTGGCCGACTGAAAGGTAGTTGGCGGCACGCCAATAAGCGTCTATTTTTTGCAGTACATCCGGCGTGAGAGATTGTGGGGTCTGAGTCATGTTGAATACCTCATTAAGGTCAGGTTATCTGGAATCGCCCCAAGTTACGCCATGATGAGTCGTAATGTATGGTGAGCGATGATGCTCTCTTCATCGGTTGGCAAAACGAGGACCGGGATATGGCTTTCAGCAGTGCTGATACGAATGGCATTGGCTTGATTGGCAGACTCGTCAAGCTTGATCGACAGCCATTTGAGGCGAGCACAGATCCCTGCTCGGATCTGTGGTGCATGTTCGCCGATGCCAGCAGTGAAAATCAAACCATCGATACCTTCCAGTACGGCTATCATTGCACCCAGTTGGCGGCATACCTGCCAGATGAACAGGTCAACGGCATGTTTGGCGCGGGGGGCATTGCTGGCTAATAACGTACGCATATCGGCGCTGATGCCGGAAACACCTAGTAAGCCAGCGTGACGATACAATAAGTCTGTCAGCATGTCGTGATTCATTTGTTGCTCCCGCATCAGATAGAGCAATACTGCCGGATCGAGGTTGCCGCAACGTGTACCCATCGGCAAACCTTCTAATGGTGTGAATCCCATCGTAGTGGCGATACTTTTGCCCTGCCGCAAAGCGCACAGGCTGGCACCATTGCCAAGATGCGCTACTACGATGCGTCCTGCTGCACGATCGCCTAGATGATCGTGCAGAATATGGGCAATATACTCGTAGGAAAGGCCATGAAAACCATAACGCTGGATTCCCTGATCTGTTAAATGGCTAGGTAGTGCATAAATCCGTTCTTCATCAGGCATGGTACGATGAAAACTGGTGTCGAAACAAGCAACCTGTGGCAAATCTGGCTTGAGTCGTTTTAATGTTTCAATTCCCGCCAGGCTGTCAAGCTGATGCAGAGGCGCCAGTGGAACCAGTTGGAACAGTTGGGTGATGACTTGCTCATTGATGATGACTGGCTGGTCAAATAATATACCGCCGTGAACGACGCGATGGCCTACTACCGTTGGTCGTTGTTTATCTGTTTGTGTCTCCAGCCATTGTAAAATCACTTCTATCGCACTTTCATGATGGGGAACGTGAAGGTGCTGCTGCCAGAGTAATTCTCCTCGGGAATCCCTGACTTGAAACTGGGATGAAGTATTGCTGCCGATCTCGATTTTTCCCCGGCAGATTATCGATATACTTTCGTATGTTGTTCGATAGAGTGCGTATTTGATACTGGATGAACCGGCATTGAGGACAAGAATGGTTTCGTTCATGGTAATTTCCTAAAAATATTTGCCGGGACCGATTTGGCACGGTGTATGCGCTAACTTGTGAATTATTGAAATCCAGAGTGATGTGGGTGAAACACACGAATAAATGACTGATGCATAGGGCTATATAGCGTAATCTGATCAACCTGAAATTCGAGCATTTATAATTTATATGCAGGCTGTCTATTGTTTTATGGCCTGTTGACTGTAATTCGGTGTTTCCTCGGCTGGCACCAGATTACATATTGCTGTCAATTCTGTGTGATTTTATTTTTTAACCTGATACATTATTAACCTTGTCAAACAGGTTTCGTATAATCACGTAGAGTAAAATAACCACGTTGCGGAAGAATGTGTATCAGGAGTGTGTTTACTTGATCTGGGGATGATTCAATTAGGGAGATGGAGTTTTCGGGCTTGGTTTTAGTACCGAGAGTATCTAAAAAATGCATCGATTTTTTACGGGGAAATTCAGAAATGAAAAGAATAAATTCTGATCGTTTTGCAAAGAGTGTTTTGGTTCTGTTTCTTGTTGGAGTTATTTCCGGTTGCGGTGACCAACCTGAAGAAACCGCCAAGCAAAATCAGCCAGAGATAACTTCGAAAGCTGCTCAGAGTAATGAGAGTGCAGTTGAACCGGGACTATCTGAAGCTGGAGAAGCAGCAGAAGCGACAGAAGAATCATTGGAATCCATACTGGCAAGAGCAGATGAAATTATTCAACGAACCGGATCGGCAGTCAATGCTGAGGGTGATGATGTAAAACACGAATTGGAAGAAACTGCTGGGAATTTTGCTGAAAAAGCTGATTCTGTTCTGGCAGAGACTCCAAAAGTAAATGAGGCAATAAAAGAAACTGTCAATGATGGGTTGGAAGTTGTCAAAGCTACACCGGATCTGATTCGTAAAATTCAGAAGGCGTTGAAGGATGCGGGTCTAAATCCCGGGGCGGCAGATGGCATGATGGGCCCTCGTACTCAAAATGCATTGGTGGATTTCCAGAAACAGCATGGTTTGGCCGAAGGAAAAATAACCAAAGAAACGTTGCGGGAACTGGGAATTACTTTCTAATTTTCTGCGGCAAATAGCGGTTTTGCCCGGGAATAATAAATCTATTCCGGCTATGGAATCTGACTGGGTGTGATGTAATGTGTGTGAGTCAGTCGGCAAAACCGTTTTTTGCAGAATAATGATGACGCTACGGTAAGGCTTTGATGCAGAGAAGCCTGGTATTTTTGTTCAGAATCCTGAAATAGAATTCTTCCGAAGAACTGTGTAGAATTTCCGACCGTTTAATTATTTATTTCTGAGAGATATCTTTCGTGGCGTTCCTTGTTCAAAAGTATGGCGGCACTTCGGTAGGCAGCGTTGAGCGCATTAAGCAGGTTGCGCGCCGAGTGGCTGAATTCCAGGCGCAGGGACACAAACTGGTGATTGTTGTGTCTGCCATGAGTGGGGAGACAAATCGCCTTATCTCTTTGGCAAAGGAAATTCAAACCAATCCAAATCCTCGTGAACTGGATGTTGTTCTGGCAACGGGTGAGCAGGTTACGATCGGGTTGCTGGCAATGGCTTTGCGTGAACTGGGTATCAAGGCAAAAAGTTATACCGGTCCCCAGGTCAGTATCACAACTGATAGTGCTCATACCAAGGCGCGTATCTTGAAGATTGATGAAGATCATATTCGTGCTGATTTGACTGCTGGCAATGTGATTATCGTTGCCGGATTCCAGGGTAGGGACGAAGCGGGTGATATCACTACACTCGGGCGAGGTGGCTCAGATACGACTGCAGTGGCACTTGCTGCAGCACTCAAAGCTGATGAATGCCAAATCTATACGGACGTCAATGGTATTTACACAACAGATCCACGAGTAGTGCCGGAAGCTCGAAAACTGAATACTATTACCTTTGAAGAAATGCTTGAGATGGCCAGTTTGGGCTCCAAGGTGCTGCAGATACGTTCGGTAGAATTTGCCGGGAAATACAAGGTCAAGCTAAGGGTTCTTTCCAGTTTTGAAGAGGGTGAAGGTACGCTGATCACGTTTGAGGAAGATAACAAGATGGAACAGCCTATAATCTCAGGAATTGCATTTAATCGTGACGAATCGAAGATCACGGTTGTTGGTGTGCCAGATCATCCGGGTATTGCTTATCAGATACTGGGTCCGGTTGCAGATGCCAATATCGACGTGGATATGATCATTCAAAATATAGGACGTGACGGTACCACTGATTTTTCATTCACGGTTAACCGCAATGAATACACCCGGACAATGGATATCCTGAAAGAACAGGTGTTGCCGCATATTGGTGCTCGTGATGTGATTGGTGGAGAAAAGATAGCCAAGATTTCGGTGATTGGTGTAGGGATGCGTTCTTATGCTGGCATAGCCAGTAAAATGTTTCGTGTTCTGGCTGAGGAAGGGATTAATATTCGAATGATCGCAACTTCAGAAATCAAGATTTCTGTCGTAGTAGATGAGAAATATATGGAGTTGGCTGTCCGGGTTTTGCATAAGGCCTTTGATCTGGATCAGGCGAACAACATTGATGTGAAATCATGTTAATATTGTTAGCTCTTTAAATTGTAAGCCGTCTAAGAAGCTGCAAGAAATATCATTTACGGAGAGATGGCCGAGAGGTCGAAGGCGCTCCCCTGCTAAGGGAGTATAGGCTCAAAAAGCTTATCGAGGGTTCGAATCCCTCTCTCTCCGCCAATTGCTAGTATACAACCGTATACGACAATGTAGAAAACCAGCATGTTTAAAATATTGCGGGTTTTTTATTGTCTGCAACGATAGATGGCAGTTGCTTGACATAGATGCTAATTGTCGCATCCCGGATGATTGTATGGTTTTTTATGAAAGAGATGGGGATGAGTTTTATGCCATTCATTCATGGCCTGCATTGGAGCTTTACTCTTGAGGGCAGACAGCGGTAGTTGCGGGTTTACAGACTGACATAACGTATCAGGGTCTGTTCCAGATCTTCAGCGCTATT
>NZ_QRCA01000016.1:0-1437 GCF_009833115.1 Nitrosomonas sp. GH22 | reverse complement strand
TTGTTTTGTTGACAATATAGCCATGCGGGATACGCCTGGCGCATGGTCATATAATATTTTCAGGATGCGAGGAGATTATCAGAGCCATCCTGGAGGAAACTGCTTGTGAAACTCTGGGAGAGAGGGAGTTATATTGATTTGTAATGCCGCATAAATAAACAGTTTTTGGATTAATAATTTGTACATACTTGTTCAGTCCCGGATGATTGTATAGATAAAACTCGTTATCCGCTGTTCATGGCGCGAGCTGTCATGAGAGAGCTGATAGAATCCTTCAGGCCATCCGGGAGAGCCATGAAATGATATAGCTTTACATAAGAATGCTCGTACTACACCAGCGATACGGGCTGAAATTGCCGCAAGCGTTGACTCTGCTGCGGTGCTGGCGCAACGCTATGACGTCACCGAACAGACGATCTGCAAATGGAAGCATCGCGATGTTTTTACCGATCGGTCACATACGCCACACCGGCTGCAGACTACGCTTACACCAGCACAAGAAGCCATTGTGATTTATCTGCGTCGCTCACTGCTGCTGCCTTTGGATGATCTGCTGGCCATCACCCGTGAATTTTTATGCCCTGACGTCTCTCGCTCCGGGCTGGGCAGATGCTTGCAACGCCATGGTGTGGGTAATCTTAATGTGTGCTCAAACCCAAAGAAGCGCAACCCGCACACAAGGCTTTCAAGCATTATCAACCCGGTTATATCCATATCGACATCAAATACCTGCCACAAATGCAAGATGAACACCGCAGGCGCTACCTGTTGATAGCAATAGACAGGGCCACCCGTTGGGTGTATGTGGCCACCAAACCCAACAAAACCGCAGCCAGCGCCCAGTGCCGGAGCATTTCTGAAGGCGCTGCACAATGCCTGTCCGATCAGGATTACTCGTATGCTGACAGACAACGGCAAGGAATTTACTGACAGACTGTTTGCCAGCCGTGAACGTAATCCCAGTGGCAATCATCAGTTTGACCAGCTGTGCCAGGAACTCGGTATCGAACATCGCCTGACCCGGCCACACACTGCGCAAACCAATGGGATGGTCGAACGTTTCAACAGACATATTACTGACGTACTCAAAATATATCGCTTCAATAGCGCTGAAGATCTGGAACAGACCCTGATACGTTATGTCAGTCTGTAAACCCGCAACTACCGCTGTCTGCCCTCAAGAGTAAAGCTCCAATGCAGGCCATGAATGAATGGCATAAAACTCATCCCCATCTCTTTCATAAAAAACCATACAATCATCCGGGATGCGACAATTAGCCAGAGATAAGTTACCCGAGTGATATCAGTCGCGAACAATTTGAAATCATCAAACTGTTATTACTCAGCAACAGGCATCATTCTTATGGCTACCCCCACTCAAAAGCTCGTAAGACCATCTAAATTCATCTGCAGACATTTGTAAAACACAAGCAACTG
>NZ_QRCA01000015.1:0-38517 GCF_009833115.1 Nitrosomonas sp. GH22 | reverse complement strand
TACTGAAAGCATACGGTTTTATTGGCAGTATGAGTCGTCTGGGAAATTGTTGGGATAATGCGGTTGCGGAAAGTTTCTTTGGCAGCCTCAAGCAGGAACGCTGCCAATGGCGGCATTACCAAACCCGCCATGCAGCACAGCAGGATATTTTGCAGTATATCGCCGTGTTTTATAATAACCAAAGACTGCATTCATACCTGGATTACAAAAGTCCGAATCAATATGAAGCAGAAGCAGCAAAATCGATAAAAGCAGCTTAACTGAGGTGTCCGATTTTACTTGACCACGTTAACTCGTCAATTCGATTATTAGGCCAGGCAGGTAATTTTATGAGTGTGTCTTTGAGCCAGACAGAAGGGTTCAGGCCGTTGAGTTCGGCAATGCAATCACCCATTAACGCAC
Organism: Nitrosomonas sp. GH22; assembly: GCF_009833115.1. Taxonomy (NCBI): domain Bacteria; kingdom Pseudomonadati; phylum Pseudomonadota; class Betaproteobacteria; order Nitrosomonadales; family Nitrosomonadaceae; genus Nitrosomonas; species Nitrosomonas sp. GH22. Next base: position 38,115 of record NZ_QRCA01000015.1, on the reverse strand, counting down.
CGGCACCCGGAATATTGTATTTATTAGCTCCAACCCCCCCATTTTTTCATTTCAAATGAAATAAGTTCATTTACTTACCCAATAACATATCCATAAAGTCTTGGCGAACTTCTTTGGTAAGATTGCGGTAGGTGCCGAAAGGTACATGAGAATTTGATTTGGTGACATCAATCTCAATTCCCCAAAGCGGAGCAGCCGTTGTTGGCAATAAGGAATATCGCCCATCACCAATTACATAGTCATAATCGGGATGTAGAATCAGTATCCCGTCTGAAAGCTTGCTAAATCGTTGGATATCTTGATACATAGTAGTGCCTTTGAATGGCGCATATTTTTGTTTCCAATTTAACAAAGCCACTACTTCCCCTTCATATAATTTTGGTTTTGAAAAAGGCAACAGTCGCACTCCGTAAGTGTAAAGATTATCTCCTTGCGTATAACGAATACTCCACAAAATTTCATTGGCCATGGTTGGTTTGACTGTTAAATACTCAATTATGTGGCCTTGTCGGCTAGCTATTTCATGAGCCAAATCCTCTACCCTCTTTTGCTGAGAGAAGCCAAATGCCAAATAAATGGCAATCCACCCAAGCCCAATCCATGCAAATAGAGATTTCTTTTTATAGAATGCAAAACCTACCGCCAGAATCAATATCAGCGAAAAAAGAGGATCAAAAATAGAGATTAGATTCCATGAAAACCGCTCATCCGTAAAAGGCCACAACAATTGCACCCCGTAACTGGTTGCGGCATCTGAAAGGCAGGCAGATCCATAAGCCAAAAGACTATAAAAATACGTTTCTTTGAAGCTTAGCTTTTTTCTAACTAACCACCAAATGATTACGGTTGCAATTAGAGCGCCAACCGGAGTAAAAAATAGAGAGTGGCTAAACTGCCGATGGAATTCGACAGTTAACAATGGATCAGCAGCACTATTAATAAATACATCTAAATCAGGTAAGAGTGCACCAAAAAATCCAACAAGGGATATTTGCCGAATATTTTGTTTATTAGCAAAGGACTGCGTAGTGGTAGCACCAATGAGCCCATGGGTAATAGGATCCATAACCGACTTTGAAAGTTATTCTATGTGGGGATAAAAAATAAACCCTTTTTTCCAGGATTTTTCCATGTGCTGAAAGCTGACTTAGCTGTCATACATGATGATAATCGATCGAGAAATGACTATGTTTTGGTTCTTCACACAAAAAAGCCAAAGATTTTGCCGAATTATGACACTTCAGGCGAAAGATGCCCAAGGGTGAAGGTCAATCCAATTGATGAAAATATTTGTGCAAGTGTTCTCAGCGATGACTCTCATATCCTTACCACACAGTACGGAAGTGTTCAAATTCAGGAATTATAAAAACGCCCTTTGAGTCAGGTAATACGTACAAGGCAGCCGTGCTGACTCATTGCAAAGTACCCTGGTAAACCAGGGCTGCTGTGTAACTAGAGCATTTTTGATTTAAATATATGCATGTAATAGACTATTTTCTATCACAACTGATGGGGAAGGTTATGCATGCCTATTCACAAGATCTTCGAGATCGCATTCTGGGTGCGTTGGATCGTGGCGAAGGTCCAACGGCAATTGCCCGGCGCTTTGAGGTGAGTCGCGTGTAGGTGTTATCAGGTACGCAAGCGATGGAAAGAAGAGGGCCAGCGCCATAGTTTGCCGATGGGAGGTTATCGGCGATCCCGCATTGCGCACAAGGAAGCGCAGATTCGGCAATGGATAGAAGCCACGCCGGATCTAACGCTTGTCGAGCTTAGTGAACGTTTGGCTGCAGAAGGCATTCAGATCAAGGTGCCGGCGCTATGGCATCAACTGAACAAATGGGGGTTGAGTTTAAAAAAAACCTGCACGCCAGCGAGCAATCGCGCACAGACGTACGTCAGGCACGAACTGAGTGGGCCCGCGAGCAGCAGCATTGGGATTGCCGTCACCTAGTCTTTCTGGATGAGACGGCAACGGCCACTGGAAGAGCACCACCTTCATTGCGGGACTGCGTCACGATGCGATCACCGCTCCGTTAGTGCTCGACGGCCCAATGAACGGGGCCGCGTTTCTCGCCTATATTCAAACATGCCTGTGCCCCACGCTGCAGCCAGGTGACATTGTGGTGCCGACAACCTGAAGACTCCTGCACAACTTCCCCACGTTAGCCAAATAAACACCTAAACTGGCGAAAGGTAAAAGGTGAGTGGAGTAGAAGATGCAGATGAGTTTTGGATCCCTGGAACCTATCGTAGTGTCTGAAATTACTTGACCACTACATGTTGCCGACATCTTCCGTTTTGTGGATGAGTGATGTTACTTCCTATCGGCGTTGATGTCGCTGATGAAGATGCTTGTGTCAACGATTATTGCGCAGACGATGAATCACGACAATCTTCGCTGATCTCGATATCTTTTCGTATTACTCATGTCTTTTGTCTATTTCATCCACATATAGAATTCATAGCTATATTCTTTATTGCGAATATACAAATATAATATTACACTTCCATCCTTCTATTTCAACAGCAGGTGTTTCAATGTCGGATGTTTTGCGACAATTCAAGGCCAGTGTTTTTCAGGCGCTGGCACACCCAACGCGTATTGCTATTGTAGAAGCGCTACGAGAGGGTGAGCTGTCCGCCGGCATTATTATCGATAAGTTGGCGTTAGAGCAGGCAAATGCTTCACAGCATCTCGCTGTCTTACGCGCCAAGCAGATTGTCGCTACGCGTAAAAAAGGTAATCAGGTTTTTTATATGGTGCGTGATCCACTTCTTATAGAGGTTCTGGATATCATGCGCCGCTACTTTCAGACGCATATTGAGGAATCCGTGATGATGTTTCAGGAGCTTGAGCAGATAGATAAAACAGAATCCGGCGAACAATGAGTAAATACACTTCCGGCTGGAATCAATGGATGCCCAAACTTGTTGTATGCCTGCGTAACTACTCTAGGCAGGATTTTGTGGCTGATCTGATCGCCGGGCTGACTGTTGGCCTGGTAGCGCTGCCATTAGCAATGGCTTTTGGCATTGCTTCAGGTGCTACTCCGCAATCGGGAATTTATACTGCCGTTGTAGCCGGATTCATTATCTCGGCATTGGGTGGTTCGCACACGCAAATCGGTGGCCCAACCGGCGCGTTTGTGGTGATTGTTGCAGACATCATTATCAAATTTGGTTTTTCCGGTTTATTGATGGTTACGATGATGGCTGGTGTGATACTGATCATCATGGGCATTACCGGTTTGGGTACCGCAGTCAAGTTCATTCCGCGCCCAGTAATTATTGGTTTTACTAACGGGATTGCATTACTGATTGCCTCAACTCAAATCAAGGATTTTTTAGGGCTACAAACACCTGCTGCTCCCAGTGAATTTATAGAACGCATTACCATGCTCTGGACATATATTGACACGATCAATATCCCAACAGTGTTGATGGCAAGCGCTTCACTGGCGGTCATTTTACTGTTTCCACGCATCAGTAAACATATTCCGGGCTCAATTGTGGCGTTGTTCTTAGGAACTGCTTGTGCTGCGGGATTTAATCTGCCGATTGAAACCATTGGCAGTACATTTGGTGATATTCCAACCGGTTTACCCGCACTAACCATGCCCGCTTTCCAACCTGATCTGATCATTCCACTTCTCCCTTCTGCATTAACCGTTGCATTACTTGCAGCAGTGGAAAGTCTGCTCTCGGCAGTGGTCGCTGATGGTATGAGTGGTGACAAACACAACTCTAACGTAGAGCTGATTGCGCAGGGTGTAGCGAATCTGGCCACACCACTGGTGGGAGGCATTCCTGCTACCGGTGCAATTGCGCGCACAGCCACCAATATTCGTTCTGGTGCAAAAACCCCGGTTGCAGGCGTTATTCATGCCCTGACACTGTTACTCATTTTATTGATCGCAGCGCCCCTGGCGCGTTTTATTCCGCTGGCAGTGTTGGCAGCAGTGCTCTTTGTCGTCGCCTACAACATGGGAGAATGGAAAGAAATTCGCGGCATCATACGTCTTCCTAAAGCCGAGCAGGCAGTATGGGCCGCCACCTTTAGCTTAACCGTATTAGCTGATTTAACCGTTGCAGTTGAAGTTGGTATTGTGCTGGCTGCGCTGCTGTATATCTATCGTGTATCACAAACAACGTCGGTCTACACGGTAACCGATGAGTATGTTCAGAGCGGACGTGCTCACAGCTTGCAAGACAGGGGACTCCCCTCCTATGTTTCAATCTTGCGCATTCAGGGGCCATTTTTATTTGGCGCAACCGATAAACTATTGGAAAAAACAACAGACCTTACTCAGTTCGCACCCATTGTGATTCTGCACCTACACAACATGATTGCAATTGATGCAACAGGACTACATGCATTGGAAAGTTTGCCTGAACGTTTGCAGCAGGCGGGCAAAACCTTGCTTGTGTGTGGCATACGTAACCAGCCAGCACAGATGCTAAAGCGTTCATCCATTACTAGCAGCATTGGCCAAGAAAATATTCTGCCCCATATTGAGGCCGCCTTACAGCGTGCACAGGAGATCATGGAAAGCTTTGATGGTATGGGAGAGGAAATTGCCAAGGATTACGATACTACGCACGCGCCACTATAAAACGCCTGTATGAGATTACATTATTCGATCGCCTCCTGTTTAACTGCTGCAAGCTTTTCAAGCAAGACCTCCTGCGCACTGAATCTACTGTTCCTTCTGGCTGATTTGTGCTTGTAATACCCGTCGCCATCCATTTCCCAGGCTTGTACGTTATCGCGCAAATACGGTTTCAATCCTTCTACAATAACGCGTTTTTTCAGCCGTGGATCAAGCACCGGAAAACAAATTTCCACGCGCCGGAAGAAATTCCGGCTCATCCAGTCGGCGCTTGCCAGATAGACGTTGTGCTGCTTGCTGTTGAGAAAATAAAAAATACGGGAATGCTCCAGAAACCGCCCGACAATGGAACGCACCCGGATATTCTCCGATAACCCCGGTACACCGGGGCGCAATGCACAGGCACCTCGTACAATCAGATTGATTTTTACCCCGGCGGCGGAAGCGGCATACAGCGCCTGAATGACAGCCGGTTCCAGTAAGGCATTCATTTTAGCAATGATGGCAGCCGGCTTTCCTGCAGTAGCATGTTTTACTTCCTGCTGGATGCTGTTCAGTATCTGGTTATGCAAATTAAAAGGTGACTGCCAGAGATGCCGCAGTTTGCTTGCCTTGCCCAGTCCGGTTAATTGCAAAAACACCTCGCTGACATCAGTACAGATTTCTTCATGACAGGTCAGCAAGCCAAAATCGGTATAAACCCGCGCTGTTCCCGTATGATAATTGCCTGTTCCCAAGTGTACATAGCGCTTTAGCTGGCCTGCTTCACGCCGCACCACCATGGCCATTTTGCAGTGTGTTTTGTGGCCAAAGACACCATAAATAACGTGCGCGCCCACCTCTTCCAGCCGCTTGGCCCAGTTGATGTTGGCTTCTTCATCGAAGCGAGCGAGTAGTTCCACCACTACGGTCACTTCCTTGCCTAGACTGGCGGCTGCCACAAGCGCCTCCATCAGAGTCGAGTCTGAACCGGCACGATACACCGTCTGCTTGATTGCCATAACATCCGGATCAGCGCTGGCTTGCTGGATGAATTCAACAACTGGCTGAAACGACTGGTAAGGATGATGCAGCAAGATATCACCCTTGCTGATCACCTCAAAAATATTATGCCCCTTCTTTTTCCGGGGCAAGAAAGGAAGACCCGGAACGAAACGTGGAAATTTGAGATCAGGCCGATCAATCAGATCAAACACCTGCATCAATCTGACCAAATTGACTGGCCCCCTTACCTGGAACAGATCCTCGTTTTTGAGTGCAAACTGTTCCAGCAGAAATTCTGCCATTTGCTGTGAGCAGTTATCTGCTACCTCAAGCCTGACTGCATCCCCCAGATGGCGCTGTGATAACTCGCCCTGTAATGCGATCCGCAGATTCTTGATTTCTTCTTCATCCACATACAAATCACTATCGCGGGTAACGCGAAACTGGTAACAGCCGGTAACATGCATCCCTGCGAAAAGTTCGCCGACATGCGCGTGAATAATGGAGGACAAAAATACGAAACTATAGGGGTAGCTACTGACTTCTTTGGGCAACCGTATCAGACGTGGCAGGATACGGGGCGCCTGTACGATCGCAACACCAGAGTTGCGGCCAAATGCATCTTTTCCTTCCAGCCCGACCGCAAAATTCAGGCTTTTATTCAACACGCGCGGAAAGGGATGCAAAGGATCAAGACCGATGGGGGTCAGCATCGGCATCAGCTCACGAAAGAAAAAATTCCGGATCCATTCACGCTGGCTGTCATCCCAGACATTACGACGCAAAAAACAGATACCCTGCTCCACCAACGCGGGAAGAACGTCATCATTGAGCAGCTGATATTGCCGGGAAATCAGCTCATGCACCTGCCTGGATACCTGTTCAAACGTCTGGCCCGGCGACATGCCATCCGAACCAAAACCTGGGGAATCCAGCTTGATCTGTTCTTTTAGCCCGGCAATGCGCACTTCAAAGAATTCATCAAGATTGCTGCTGACAATACAGATAAAGCGCAAACGCTCCAGCAACGGGATTTCTTCATTTTCCGCCTGAGCCAGCACGCGGCGATTAAATTCAATCTGGCTAAGCTCGCGATTCAAAAATTGTTTGGTAAGCGGGATATCCGGCCTGGTTGCCGATGCCTTGTCCGGTTCGTTATTTACCACGATCAGTCCCTGCCCAATATTTCCGGAATGTAGAAAACGGTCGCAATAGCTTATTTTTCGGGAGGAACGTAGCCAACCGGCTGCTCAGCTCCTTCACCAAAGAAATAGGCTTCCATTTGGGTGGCGAGATATTTGCGCGCCTTGATATCTGCCATGCTCAGCCGCATTTCATTCACCAGCATCGTCTGGTGTTTGATCCATTGCCCCCATGCTTCCCTGGAGACATTTTCAAAAATCCGTTTACCCAATTCCCCTGGGTAAGGTGGAAAATCCAGCCCCTCCGCTTCACACCCAAGTTTGATGCATTGCACATTTCTGGCCATATTGTTGTTATCCGTTTAGATTGATTACACGACTATTTTTATGAGAGATGAATACGCGTCATACCAATGGGCAGTTTACAATATATTTTCCGAATGGATAGACTCGGAAGCAAAGACTGTCAGCCCCATGACGTAGTCATCACATTCCAGCCCGCCCATGTTGAATTTGCGCGTCCCTACCTTGCGAAACCCCATGCGGGTATAAAACCCGATGGCGGCATCATTATGTTCATATACACCGAGTAACAAACGCTCCGCCATGCGGGCGCGTGATTCGGCAATGGCTTCCTGTAGCAGCCTTTTACCAAGGCCCCGCCCCTGAAATTTGCTGAAAATATAAATTCGTTTCAATTCAAGATCACGCGAGGAGCTGTCCGGCAGCAAAAACGGCGATGGCGCGACAGTCATGTAACCAATGGGGGCGTGACCCGGGCTGATTTCGGCCAGCCAGAGTTGATAGCGGCTATCGGCTAGCCAGCTGCGATAACACTCAACAGAATGGGCGCTGGCACAATGCGTGAGAATATTTTGTCCCTCCAGAACGCCCGCAAATGCTTCGAGAAATGTCGCCTGGCCAATCAGTGCAAGTGCTGCTTCATCACCAGATGAACAGATTCGTATCCGGATTTTACTGTTCATCTGGCCACTCATTTTCATCGTTCTCATTCCGCTCATCGGCTGAAAATTCGGGGAGAATGCTGCCAGCCTTCTGATATTCCGGCCGGATCAGGCTGTGCCCCCGGAATGCCGGCATAATTAACTGCTCATCAGTACGAAATGGCTCTACAGCTGGGCGCAATCCTGCCCGCCAGATTTCCATGGCGTCATCTGCCAAAGGCGCTCCCCGCTTGAATACTGGCCGCTGTTTCTCACGCCGTTCATATTTCCGATACGGTTGCAGCACCATGCAACTGCCAAAAGGGAAACAGGGGTACAGCCCCGGTATTTCCGGATAGAGCAGAAGCGGTTGAATATAAAAAGGGAAATACGACAAACCACCTCCCATCCAGATTGCCGGAAGAATCTGGGATTGCCTACTGTGAAGAGACGGTCGATCGAAACTGGCTTCAGAAAAACTTGTGCCAGGAAAAACAATCAGCATACCAAGTACCCATAACAGTCTGTCGTGTCTCTTTATCAGCCATCTCATCCTCATCTCTCCTGTTACAACCCATACACCCCGTCTGCGGAAAATGGCCGTTTCACGACCCTCCCGGTACAATGTCCAATTCAGTCATAAGATTCAAGAATACCACTCATGCCATCTCATCAGTCAATTCTGCCTCCACCCCGTCTAACTACTGAAGAACCCGGCTCCTTCGCTTCCTTTTCACTGGAAAAGCGGTTACCTGTCATTCTTGGCAAGCTTATCGATAACGCTGACACAGCTGTCTTACACGCTTTGCAGCAACTGGCAACAGAGATGCGGGAAGGAAAAATCACTACCTTGCCACCGGTAATTTTTGGCACACTTGATCAGATAATCAAACCGTACAGCGGACGGAGCTGGGCAAACATGCCGTTTCTTACCGTCGAGCTCTATTTCTACGCACGGATTCTGCTGGCCTTCGGTTATAGCACAGCCACGCCGACCGATCCTTTCCAGCCAGCTAAAGAAGCAGCCAACTTACAGGCCATTGAATCGCTTGCCACACTGGCCGAGTATTGTGGTCCCGACTGCGATACCCACAAACTGCTGCGCTGGTCAGTCATTGGAAACACAGCTGATCTCAGTCAACACACCATCCCGGAAGCTGATCAGGTTTCGCTGCTGGTAGATGAGAGTGATGCGGCAACAAAGTTAATTACTTCCCGAATGCAGCGGATTGATCTGGTGTTTGATAATGCCGGAATGGATGTACTGACAGACCTGCTGCTGATCCGCAAGATCAGCAGCTACTGTTCACACATCGTTGCGCATGTCAGACCTTATCCGATGTTTGTTTCGGACATGACTATGATCAATATGGAAAGTCTGATCGAAAAACTGGGAATTTCATCTATTCCGGCAGCACGCAAACTGGGGGAAGATATTACGCAGTTGTTGCGCCAAAATCAGCTGACACTGCGCACCAGTCCTGCATTGGGATTACCTGCCAGTTTTTATGCGGATGAAACACTTACCCGTGAAACTTTTGAGAATGCAGAATTGGTTATTTTCAAGGGGGACTTGAATTATCGCTATTTTGCTGGTGATCGACGCTGGCCGCACACCACAGAAAAAGATTATTTTTTGCAGCGCTTTGGCCGATCAGCCCTGTTTTTACGCACACTCAAATCAGAAGTGCTGGCTGGCCTTACACCTGAAGTTGCCGCGAAAACCACCACGCTTCAACCAGACTGGCTCACCTGCGGCCACTACGGCATCATTCAGGTTTTTACTGGATAGCAGGAACAACAATCATTGCAACAAGCAGCCACGAAAAGAACATCAATGTTGCTGTCACAACCGCTTTGAACTGCCATATACCTGATTTTTTAAAACTATCACCCGAAAGATGCTCGAAGGATGGTTCCTGAAAACCTGATTCAGCAACCTGTTTATCTTCGGTCTCAGCTTTAATCAGGAAATCCCTGGATTTGGCTTTCAAAAGGAGTTTTATTGCTTCATTCTGCATGCGCTGATAACGATTACGTTCCGTTACGAGGCTGTTGTAATTCTTCTTGCAAAATCTGATGGTATACGAGTACCAGAGTACCCCATAAATGGCACTTACCAGAGACAATATGACAAAAGGCCCGAGAAAGCTCCCCATAGCCACGGCTACCTGTTGCACTTTATTGGCATTGGCCAGACTCACCATCGCAACACCCGCTACAAATGTCCAGATACTTAATGTGAGTCTCCATTCAACTGTTTGCAGTACTTCTACACGCTTGAGATGCAGCTCTGCAATCTTCAAATACAATTCTTCCCGGTTCATATCACTCTCCAAAAGCAGATCGTCACGAATTTACCTGAATACCGGCAACCTGCTGAACACGGGCAAGTGAAACAGGCTAAATCACATTAAACAATGACAGCTCGGAAACACGGGTAAAGGATTTCTGTGCTGCTTCCAGCAAGGCTTGTTGACGCACCATATCAGATATAGCTTGCGCAAAATCCAGATCCTGCAGGCGCGAGAGTGATTGCTGATACTGAACGGCAGTATCCTCACCAATTTGCTGCAGCGCATCGATTTCCTGCAGCCGTGATCCAACCGCAGCCCGTTTGGTCAATACATTATCCAAAGCAGTATCCAACTCCTGCAACACATTACCCACTGCCCCATTGGGCATACCACCAGGGGTTTTCAGTGCTGAAATAAAATTATCCACTGTCTGAAACAGATTTTGACCACCCGGTTCAAAAACAGCATCACCGGTTTCACTTACCGGCAACTGCCGGGAACCGGAAACTTGTATCAGCCGTTGTTCCTGATCACCTTGATACGTCACAACGCCAGCAGACTGCTCGACGAACGGTTGGGTATTACCCTTAAATCCGGAGAACAGATAATTGCCCTGTTCATCCTTGGTATTCGCCAGTCCCAGTAAGTGTTCGAAATGACCGCGCAGTTCGACGGCCATCATCTGCCGCTCATTATCAGAATAGGCCGGATTACCCGCTGCTACCGCCATGGTTCGCACACTCTGGATAACATTGGAAACACTGCCGAGTGTACTATCCACTTGCTGCAGGCTGTCCATTGCCCGGTAACGGTTATCAGCATATTGCGTATTCAATGCCAGTGATTGGGATAACTCATGCGCACGCGCCGCTCCGATCGGATCGTCCGACGGGGTCATGATGCGCTTGCCGCTTGAAAGCTGTTGCTGCAGCTTGAACAATGAACTTTGCTGCTGCAGCATGGATCGGGTTCCCTGATCATATAAGGTATTAGTACTGACGCGCATGATAAATTCCTTTTCTGTCAAAAATTGATCAGATTCTGAGCAACGAATCAAACAGCGAATTGCTGATTTCGATCACCTTGCTGGAAGCCTGAAACATCCGCTGATAACGCAGCAGGTTAGCAGCTTCTTCCTCCAGATTGACCCCGGATAATGACTGTATGGCCTGATCTGTCTGCGCAAGCAGGCTCTCCTGCGCCTGGCTGGTGACTTCCAGTTCACGGGTTTTATTACCCACCTGACTGACCAGACTTGCATACGCCGACTGATAGGATGCTGTTCCACCCTGCAGAGTGTTTGTTGTCTGCAACTTGGCAAGCTGCAAAGCATTACGGTTATCGGCCACACGATCATCAAAACTGCCTCCATCATTTAAAGCTGCCGCAATTTCAGCGGGATCACTGATTGCGACCTCAATACTTCGCGCAACATGATTGGAATCCGTCACCTCAAAAAAATTTTTACCTACCGTACCCTGTAGATCGAGTCCTAATGTATGCCGATCATTGAAAGTATCGGCAAGCCCCTTGGCAAGCTGATTAAAGTCAGTTTGTATGGCATCCAGTGTTTCACTGCGAAAAGCCAGTAATCCTCCCAAACTTCCCCCCTGCAACTGATGCTCGGGCAACAATATCTCTTTATCGCCCACGTCCATCGCCACTACTAGGCGCTGCGGATCACTTGAAGAGGGCACCGCCTTGAGTGCCATCGCACTGGTGCCGACCACCAACGACTGACCATTACCAATAAAGACGTTGTAATGGCCATTACTCTGACGCACGACATCCACATTGGCCAGTTTGCTGAGATCACGGATGAGCGCATCGCGCTGATCGTACAGATCATTGGCCGGCTGACTATTTGCCGAGCCTTCTACTGCCTGGATATTGGTATTCAGCCGCACAACCTGCTGCGCCAGTGAATTAATCTCATTCACGCTACTAGCAATCTGGCTGTTCACTCCCTCACGCATTTCCGACAAACGCTGATCCATTGACTGAAAGCGGGAAACCAATGCTTCAGCGTTGCTCAACATCGCCTGGCGGGAAGGGATCGAGGTCGGGTTGGAGGCGACATCCTGTACTGCATTGAAAAAATTGTGCAGCGCAGGCGTCAGCCCGGAAGTGGTATCCGCCAACAAATTATCGATCTGTTTGATCTCATTGTAATGACTATCCAATTGGCTGCTCTGGCCTTGCGCTTGCAACGACTGACTGACCAGATACTGGTTGTAGATACGTTGTACGGTTGACACCTGCACGCCTCGGCCGATAAATCCATTACTGTGCGGCAGGGGGGTATTCGTACTCTGAATAGCTTGCTGGCGGTTATAACCGGGTGTGGTCGCATTGCTGATATTGTGGCTGGTCGTCAGCAAGGCAGTTTGTGCAGCCTGTAGCCCGGAAACACCCACATTCATAATACTGTTTGCCATTGTTCTACCCTCGATTATCGTGAATTACTTCTATTTGTTTACGGCAAAATTCCAGTGGGATTAAAGCCATGATTCATCATATTTGCTCATTTCGTTATGAATCCCGCAACCGCCCTCTTTGCGAGATCCGTTTTAAGCTTTAGCCGTCACTGCGAACATAGTGAAACAGGTGGGTGGCGTGAAGCAATCCAACACCTTTGGAACCACTGCTACTGGATGCTGGTATTCGCAAAAAAGCAGCAAATATTTAACAACTCCTTATATGTTCAACGCATCACTGTTGATGATCTTCAGCAGCTTTTCCGCGTAGGATGGATCAGTCGCATAACCAGCCTGTTGCAACCCCCAGGCAAACGCTGTGGCACTGCGGCTTTTCAGCACGGCTGCATAACGGGGAGTGTTCTGCAGTAACCGCGCATAATCCCGGAAGGCTTCCTCGTAGGAATTGTATGCCCGGAATTTTTCCCTGATCTTTTGCGGTGTACCATCCACATATTCGGTGGTCATGGTTTCCACCACTTGTCCACGCCAGTTCCCGCTTGCCTTGATGCCAAACAGATTGAAGCTTGGCTGATTGTCCGTCCGCCGGATCTGATGCCTGCCCCAGCCAGTTTCCAGCGCGGCCTGGGCAATCATGAAATGTTCAGGAATGCCGGTTTCACGCGCCACTTTGCGGGCATGCGGCAATACATCCAGCACAAACTCTCTGGGCTGATCAACCGCAGCTATCTCAGGACCATCATTCCCGGAGCTGGAAGCAATTCCCATCCGGTTTGTTCGCCATGCGGGCGAGACAGCTGAAAAATTTGGTTTAGCGGTAGCCCGATTAAGATTCGTCCAGAGTTGGGAAGGCAGATCCTTTGTTTGCCCCGGCGCCACTGAAACCAGTGGTTTCTCATCATTTCCGACAATAGCTGTCAAGAGAGATTCTGCTCCGTCTATGGCGTTAGCCTGTTCCTTGCCGACAGCTTGTGACAATTGCCGTACGATCATGTCTGCCAGGCCAATTCCCTTGTCAGAAAGATTCTGCACCAGTTGCTGATCAAGCATCTGGGTATAAAAACGCGATTGATCACTATCAAACAATCCTTCTTTGGGCGTGGCTTCACGCATACTTTTCATCATCATGTTGAGAAACAGCGCCTCAAACTGCTTTGCCGTCTGCTTCAGCCCTTCCTGCGGATCGCGCCGGGCTTGATTGCGCAATTGATCAACTGCTTGCGCATCGATGGCCAACTGGCCGGAAATGTCGGGAGAATTGATCATATCGCCAACCTAATCAAATAATTTCCAGCTCTGCCCGCAATGATCCCGCTGCCTTGAGTGCTTGCAAAATTGCCAGCAAATCCTGCGGAGTGGCACCAATGGCATTCAGCGCTTTCACCACATCAGCCAGACTAGCTGATCCCGGCAACAACATCAGATTACCTTCTTCCGAACGCACTTCGATTTGTGATTGCGGCACCACCACCGTTTCACCACGCTGTGAGAAGGGTCCGGGCTGGCTGACAATCGGCTGGGTATTGATGATCACCGAGAGATTGCCATGCGCCACCGCACTGGGTTCAAGCGTCACCATCTGGTTCATGACGACCGAACCGGTACGCGCATTGATGATGACCTTGGCCACACCCTGTGCCGGCATGACATCAAGACCTTCAATCTGTGAAATAAACGTGACACGCTGATTGTTATCCACGGGTGCCCGCAGCTGGATAACGCGCCCATCCAGTGCAGTGGCCGTTCCATACGAAAAACGGCTGTTGATTGTCTCCACGATACGCCGTGCGGTCGTGAAATCAGTGTCGTGCAATTCCAGGTTGATGTACTCCCCCTGGCCGAGCAACGTTGGCACAGCGCGTTCCACAATCGCACCCGCACTGATCCGCCCTGCGCCCAGATGATTGATCTGAACACTACTGCCGGCTGAACTGGCACCCGCACCGCCAATCACCAGGCTGCCTTGGGCAACGGCATACACCTGGTTATCAATCCCTTTTAACGGGGTCATCAGCAAGGTGCCGCCACGCAGGCTCTTGGCATTACCCATGGATGAAACCGTCACATCAATCTGCTGCCCCGGTTTGGCGAAGGCCGGCAAGGTAGCCGTTACCATGACAGAAGCAACATTGCGTAACTGTAAATTGACTCCTGGCGGAAGATTCACGCCCAATTGACCCAGCATGCTGAGGATACTTTGTACGGTAAAGGGTGTCTGCTGGGTTTGATCACCCGTACCATCTAAGCCGACTACCAATCCATAGCCAATCAACTGATTAGCACGCACGCCCTGGATATTGACCAGATCCTTGATGCGTTCGGCAGAAGCTGGGGCAGAAATAATCAGGCAGCCCAATAATCCGAGATTCAGCAGCCCGAAATTCCGAATCCATTTGGATAAAGTCATAGCGATATGCCTCTGGTATGCTTAAAAAGGTGAAATCGACAAAAAGAAACGTGACAGCCAGCCCATGGTTTGCGCTTCATCCAGATAACCAGTGCCCCGGTATTCGATACGCGCATCAGCCACCTGCACCGATGACACGGTGTTGTTCATAACATTAATCGGGTTGATCACCCCGGAAAGCCGGATGAATTCATGCCCCTGATTGATACCGATCTGCTTTTCACCGCTCACCAGCAAATTGCCGTTGGGCAGAATATCGATCACAGTCACAGTAATCGTGCCGGTGAAATTATTGTTGCTGGAGCTCTCTCCCTTGCCATCAAACTTGTTGCTTGATTTGGCTTCCAGATCAAGATCCTGAAAAATGGATTTGAATGGCAAACCGAGGAATGACGGTACTGAAAGATCAATCCCCCCATCACGCTGGGCGTTACTGCCACTTTTCTTGCTCGCATTGGTCTTCTCGTTGAGCATGACGATGATGGTGTCACCGATGCCGCGCGCGCGACGATCCTCGAATAATGGCGTATAGCGCCCGCTGCCCTGATAGTTGAATGCCGCCTGATAAATCCCACCATTGCTCTGACTGACAGGAATAATCAGCGGCTCAGGCGGCCGGATCGTCATCGGTTGCTGCACTTTCGGCGCGGGCGTGATCATTGAACACCCTGTCACCATACTGACCATGACAATTAATACGGGAGAAATCAGCGTGCCAAGAAGACGCTGATTTATTGCGTCAAAGCAGCTGGATTGCTTCATTTCATTCGCAATGACGTCCATCAATTTAATCAGTGTTTCCCCAAAATTCTTCATACAAAAATTCCATGGCGCCAGAACATTACCTATCCATAAAATCAGAAGCCACACATCCCATGAGCGTACCAAAAAGCCTGAATTTCCAATTGATACAGCTGATGTGTTAAAACCACATTCATTCAAACTGAATCAAAGTTGGGTAAGTCTGCTTAACATCTGGTCGGAAGTCTGGATCGACCGGGAATTGATTTCATACGCGCGCTGGGTCTGAATCATTTCAACCAGCTCTTCCACCACATTCACGTTGGAAGTTTCCACAAATCCCTGATTTAGCAGTCCGATGCCGTTAGTCCCCGGAATACCGGGATTGGGCACACCACTGCTCATAGTCTCCAGATAAAGGTTTTCACCAAAGCGCTGCAGGCCAGCAGGGTTAATGAAAGAGGTCAATTGAATATTACCCACTGGCAATGGTGTGGCCGAACCCGGTGTCAGTACAGATACCGTGCCATCCCGTCCGATCGTGATACTGAGCGTATTCGGCGGAATGGTAATGGATGGCTGCAGCGGAAAGCCACTGGCGGTCACCAGTTGCCCATCCTGATCAGACTGGAATGCACCATCGCGGGTATAAGCCAGCGTGCCATCCGGCAGCAAAATCTGAAAAAATCCTTCCCCCTGAATCGCTACATCACGTGTATTGCCAGTCTGCTGCAAATTACCCTGCAAAAAGATATTTTCGGTTGCTACCGGCCGCACCCCGGTTCCCAGCTGCAAACCAGAAGGCAGACGCGTACGTTCGGATGACTGCGCACCCGGTTGGCGGATGGTCTGATACAGCAAATCTTCAAACACCGGACGCATGCGCTTGAAGCCATTGGTACTGATGTTGGCCAGGTTATTGGCAATCACATCCATTTTGGTCTGCTGGGCATCCAGACCGGTTTTTGATATCCACAACGAGCGAACCATACGTTATCCTTTTCGGAAAATTAAAAACAGGCGGAACTCAGCCTCTTAATGTCATGATTTCACTGGCCTGCTGGGCATTCTGCTGGGCGTTTTCGAGCATCTTCATTTGCATATCGAACTGCCGGGCAAGCGTAATCATCTTCACCATCTCACTGACTGCATTGACATTACTGCTCTCAAGCGCTCCATCAATCAGGGCTACTTTACCGCTGGCAGGTGCTTCACCCCCTTGTTTCAATCGGAACAGGCCGTCATCTCCTCTAACAAGCTGCTCTGCAGGCGGATCCACCAGTTTGATGCGCCCGATAATCGATACCGCCGTGATCCGGGAATCTGACGGCAATACCGAGACACTGCCATCCTTGCCAATCGCCACCCGACTATCCGGTGGAATAGTAATCGGCCCCGTTTCTCCCTTGATATTGAACCCCTGCTGTGTTTGCAGTACACCGTTGGCATCCGTCTTGAGATTGCCATGCCGGGTATAGGCTTCTTCACCGTTTTCAAGCTGTACCGTAATCCAGCCAGAACCCTGTATCGCCACATCCAGCGGACGGTCGGTCTGCTGGATCGCGCCCGGCGTAAAATCCGCGCCGGTGGTTGAATCCAGTACAAATGCACGCGTAGGTAGCGACTCTCCGTAAACAGGCACTGCCCGGAAAGCATCGGCCTGTGCACGAAAACCTGTGGTCGAGACGTTGGCCAGATTATGGGAAACCGTTGCCTGCTGCGTCAGGGTATGCAGCGCGCCGGTCATCGCGGTATAAATCAGTCTATCCATTTTTAGAGCGTTACCAGGTCAGGGTTAAACAGAAAATCCTCAGATATTCATGATGGATTGCATGACCGCATCCTGTGTCTGAATGGTCTTGGCATTGGCCTGATACACGCGCTGCGTCATGATCAGGCTGACCAGCTCGGTTGTCAGATCGACATTGGACTCTTCCACTGCGGAAGATTGCAGTGCACCCAGAATACCGGTTTGCGGAGAACCCACCAGCGGCAATCCGGATTCAGCCGTCTCACCCCACTGATTGTTTCCCATCGACTTGAGACCATTGGGATTGGAAAATCCTGCCAATGCAAGCTGCCCAACTGTGCGCGTGACATTATTGGTATAACTGGCTCTGATCTCACCATTATCAGAAACGCTGTACCCGGCCAGGCGACCCGAAGAAAAGCCATCCTGGTTCATCATATTCACCCCGAATTTGCTGCCAAACTGGGTGGAACGGGTTAGGTCCAGTGAAAACGCAAGTGGCTGGATAGTGGGATCATCAAAAGTTACATTGACATTAACCGGCGCAACAGATGCATTCATAATTCCGCTTGGATCAAAAGTCAGATTAGATGGGGGTGAAAATGGCGCTCCACTTGCTGACGTTGCCCCCTCCACAGTTGCAAATACATTCCAAGCCGAAGCTGCCGGGGCAGCTGGGTTTGTTCTTTGAAAATACAAAGTCATCAAATGAGAATTACCAAAACTGTCAAAAACTTCACCTGAAGTAGAATGAGCGTAGGTTTTCGGGTCAGTCGCACTAAAAGTTGGGATTGTGGGGGGCGTTGTAGGAGATGTTGCAGGAGTTGTAGTTTGCGTTGTCAAATCTACTCGCGCATCCAGGTTGACGCCTGCCATAAAGCTGGTGGTGGGCTTCGGCGTCATGTCTGCCGTAGGCAGCCGCAGATTGACCGGGATATTGGGAATAATTTTGCCAGAAGTATCTGCTGAAAAACCAGTGACGTTGTAATTGCTTGCATTGACCAGAAACCCGTCCTTGTCCAGATGAAACTGGCCGTTACGGGTGTAGCTGGTCGTGCCATTGTTGCTCATCCGGAAAAAACCATTCCCGGTAATCGCCACATCCAGCGGGTTGTTGGTAGGCGTGATATTCCCCTGGGTAAACTCTTGCGCGACAGCTGCCAGTTGCGTACCAATCCCGATCTGGTTCCTGCCCCCACCCAGTGCGTTAGCAAAAACATCACTGAACTGCGCCTGTGATTGCTTAAAACCAACCGTGTTGGCATTGGCAATATTGTTACCAGTGACATCCAGTTTGGCTGAAGCCCCTCTCAATCCACTTAATCCATGTTGAAAACCCATGATTTACCTCCCGATCAAAATATTTTTTTAATATCATCCATTCCGACATAACCCAGCCTACCTACTTCCAGCAAGGCGCCCTCCTTGCCAGCCTGTGCGCTGCTGACCGAACCAAATGCCAGAGTGGAAGCAGCTACCTCCTGGTTACTGCGCACGGCTTTCAGGGCGAAACTGTATTGCCCCCCGGCAGCTTCGTTACCATTGTTTGCCAGGCCATCCCAGGCAAATGTGCCCACCCCTGCCGGTTGCGTGCCCAGATCAATGTCACGCACGGCAATACCGGCGCTATCCTTGATGATGACGACCAGCTTGTCTACCGGTTCGGTCAGTTCAAATCCGCCGATTCCGGTGTGGTTTTCCAGTTGCATGTCAGCGCCTGGAACCAACACGCTACGGCCAATCATGTTGGCGGCTTCAAATGAACGCCGTGCATCGGAATCCGATACCAGCTTTTCCAGCGTGCTATTGAGCTTGTCGATGCCGCTTACGGTACTGATCTGCGCCATCTGGCTGGTTACTTCTGCGTTATCCATCGGGCTGAGCGGATCCTGATTTTGCATTTGTGTCACCAGCAGTTTGAGAAACCGCTCCTGCATATCCTCATCACCCTTGCGGGCAGTCTTGATACTGCCCCCATTGGAAGTCAGCAGTTCGGATACGCTGGAATTGTTTTGCACCTGACTCATATCTATCTCTCCTTATTGGCCAATTGATAGTGTTTTTTGCAGCAATGTTTTGGTCACGTTCATCATGTCAACGCTGTTCTGATAGGAACGCGATGCCGACATCATATTGACCATTTCATCCACAACGTTGACATTGGGCAGGGTAACGTAGCCTTTTTCGTCCGCCATCGGATGCTTCGGGTCATACACCACCCGCATGGGCGAGGGATCATGCACGATACCTGCCACCTTGACGCCCTTTGCCTTATCTGCAGAAATATCAACGGTACGAAAAACAACTTGCCGGGAACGATAGGCTTCACCCGTTGAACTGGTAGCGCTGTCTGCATTGGCGAGATTACTGGCCACCACATTCAGCCGCTGTGACTGGGCGGCCATGGCTGAACCGGCGACATTGAATACACTGAACAGGGACATGGCTATTAATTTCCTTCTCTGATAGCGGATAACAGGGTTCGGAACTGGCCGCTGATAAATGTCAGTCCAGCGTCATAGCGTATGGCGTTATCCATAAACTGCATACGCTCGGTATCCATATCAACGGTATTACCGTCTATACTGGGTTGCTGCGGAACACGATACTGCTCCGGCACGGACGTAATCGATCTGAAATCGGACAAGCCGATATGTCTTGATGAAGTCGTCGCCAGCGCACTTTGTACCTGTCTTGGCGACTGAACGTTTTGCATTGCCTTGGAAAAATCGAAATCTTTCGCCTTAAAACTCGGGGTATCCGCATTGGCAATATTTCCCGACAACAGCTCCTGCCGGGCCGCTCGTAACCCGAGTGCCTTTTGGTTAAAGCCGAGCAGATTGTCCAGTTTGTTGATCATGTTTTCCTCCTGCAAAGTAGTCATAATTACTATAAGCAGGAACCATGCCAAATTGAACAAGCCATTATTTCCAGCCAATCAATCAAACTGATCCATGATCACCTTTCAGTTTCCAGGTTAGCCAGGGAATTGCGGCGATACCATGCTGAACCAGCGGCAAAAATTGCCGCCAGCGGCAAAAACTGACCGTCCTGATTGTCAATCCCGATAGCCAACCATACCGGACATGAACAAAAAACCCTTATTGATCATACTCGTATGCAGCCTCCTGCTCCCTACAACGGCAATCGCCAGCGAAGACTTACCTACAGAAACAATACACAAGATAATCAATGATTTTGTGCGTGTGGAAACCCGTCACCTGCCCGGCAGGGTCATCATCAAGACAAACCAGTTGGATTCACGTCAGACATTACGTCCGTGTAACCAGCTTCAGCCTTTTCTGCCGCCAGGCGGACGCTTATGGGGAAAATTCTCAGTTGGCGTGCGTTGTCAGGATGAAGCTGCCTGGACGCTTTATGTGCCGGTTGAAATCGAAGTGATTGCCAACGTCATACACGCCGCACAGCCCATCAACATGGGAAAATTAGTGGATACACAGGATATTGTGAGCAAGGAAGTCGATCTCGTGCGCATCCCCGCTGGGGCAGTCACGGATCCTGATCAGGTAGTCGGCAAGGTGGCGGTAACCTTTCTTGCTTCCGGCCAGCCGATACGCACACACCAGCTACGCGCTCCACATATCATCACACGTGGACAGAAAATACGGCTCACCGCAACTGGAGCAGGATTTGCTGTCAGCACGGAAGGTGAAGCACTCGCTGCTGCTGCCGAAGGAGAAGTGGTACAAATACGTAACCACACTGGAAGAATCATGAGCGGAATAGCACGGGCGGGAGGAATAGTGGAGATAAAGCAATAGTGACAACGGCCAGAGGCATAAAATTTGGAAGAAGTTTACTGAGTTACTAAGCAGTTTTATACACTGGCGGAATAAAAATCTGCTAGTTTAAGAGGATGGCATGTCAGCTCATCCAAAATATGCGTTTTGCGCCTAATGCGACAGAACCGTTTATTTTTCCTATACACCTAACCAGCACGAGGACATCATGGCGATCAAAATTGGTATCAACGGCTTCGGACGAATCGGTCGCTGCGTTGCACGCATTGCGGCTCAGAACCCTAGCGTCGACCTTGTCGCAATTAACGATCTGACAAGCGCCGAGCAGCTTGCGTACCTCTTTAAGTACGACTCAACGCATGGCAAATACGCGGGCGTGGTCAGCAGCACCGAAAACTTGATCAGCGTCGACGGTGACAAGATACGCGTTTTTTCTGAAAGAGACCCCTCCAATATTCCATGGGGCGATCTTGGTGTGGATTATGTGCTGGAATGCACGGGTATTTTCCGCAATAAAGAGCAGGTTTCGAAACACATCGAAGCTGGCGCAAAATTTGTGCTCATGTCGGCTCCCGGCAAGGGCCTCGACATGACTTTTGTGTTGGGCGTGAACGAAGAAGGTTTCACTCCTGATATGACTGTGATCGACGTCGCGAGCTGCACTACCAATTGCCTGGCTCCAGTTGCAAAGGTCCTGCATGAAAACTTCGGTATTCAGAACGGCCTCATGACAACAATTCACTCGTACACAAACGACCAAGGCCTCCTGGATGCACCGCATAAGTCGGACTTCCGCCGTGCTCGCGCAGCCGCTGTGAACATGGTCATCACCACCACTGGCGCAGCCGTTGCCGTGACCAAGGCGATGCCTGAGCTCAAAGGCAAACTCGACGGCATGTCGGTTCGCGTTCCAACACCCAATGTTTCGTGCGTTGATCTTGTCGCGACCTTCGAAAAGCCTGTGACGGTCGAATCCATCAACGCTGCAATGAAAAAAGCCGCGCAAACGACTTTGAACGGCATCCTTGCTTACACCGAAGACCCGGTCGTCTCGACAGACATGATGAACGACCCTCATTCATCGATCTTCGATTCGAGAGCGACCATGGTGATCGGCACACATATGGCCAAGACCATCTCGTGGTACGACAATGAATGGGGTTATTCGGCCCGCATGATCGACGCGCTTCTTTTTGTCGACAACAAGCGGAAATAATCCATAGATACCGGCATTTCATTTATCGACCAGCCTGAGCTGGTTGATAAAAGGAGTTCTGTCACAAATATTCGTCAAGTGCAAAGCCACAGTTTGTGTCGATAGACAGAGCCACACGTTGGGTGTATGTGGCCATCAAACCCAACAAAACCGCAGCCAGTGCCAGAGCATTTCTGAAGGCGCTGCACAATGCCCGTCCGATCAGGATTACTCGTATGCTGACAGACAACAGCAAGGAATTTACTGACAGACTGTTTGCCAGCCGTGAACGTAATCCCAGTGGCAATCATCAGTTTGACCAGCTGTGCCAGGAACTCGGTATCGAACATCGCCTGACCCGGCCACGCACTGCGCAAACCAATGGGATAGTCGAACGTTTCAATGGGCGTATTGCTGACGTACTCAAGACAACATCGATTCAATAGCGCTGAAGATCTGGAACAGACCCTGATACGTTATGTCAGCCTGTAAACCCGCAACTACCGCAGTCTGCCCTCAAGAGTAAAGCTCCAATGCAGGCCATGAAAGAATGGCATAAAACTCATCCCCCATCTCTTTCATAAAAACCATACAATCATCCGGGACAGATACTACTCAATCCGCAGCAAAGACGCCCGGGTGATATCCTCTCGGGCGTCTTGCCGTTTAGAAACGAAAAACTGCTGCTGCACCTGTGTTGGTAGGCATGCGCTCAGCAGGCACTATCACCACTTCGCCGTCAGTCTTGAGCACCAGTTCGCCCAGATCGTCCAGCAGGTCATCTACCTCTGGGTCATCCAGCTTGCCAACAGTCACCCTGCCGGTGGCAACGTTGATCTGGCCCGGAACGATACGGTCGGCTTCGATCAACAGCGTGGCCACGCGCCCTTCGACGGCAGCCTTGGCAATGTCGTCCAGCAAGTCAGAGCCCTGACCCCTGCCATTAGCGACGCCATAAGAATCGACAAAGCCCGCCAGGCGTTCGAGGTATTGTGGCTGGATCAATTGCCATGCGCGCTCACGCAGCGCGTCGATCGACATGGCATCGGGGTGCACGTCCAGAGCATCTTTCAGCAGCTGCGGATTTTTGCTGACCGAGCGGAACAGGTTGTGATGCTCAGGCAGCGCGGCCAGGATCAAGCCCATTCCGCTAGACTTGTCATAGCGATGCATTACAGCCTGATCGACAGCACGGAAAAACTGCTCGGTGTCGCGGTCGACCAGGTTCTGCTTGACGTCGGTGCCTGACCATACAGAGCCACCAGTAGGGCCATGGCCGCCAGTAGGGCCATAAGCGCGGTGCGCGCCTTCGCGGGCGCCTGGGTCTTTGCCAAGCATTCCTTCCGCCGTCCAGGCACCGCTTTCCATAGGAAACATTTCAACCAGGTTGTCGCGGTTACCCTCAAACAGTTTAAAGCTACTGCGGCTCAGTCCCAAAATCTGGTAATGGTCGGCCGATTGCGTGATGCGCATCAATGGCTTGGTATGAAAACTGTCGGCCACCACGACCAGATCGGCCACCGGGCGTGGCAGACAATAGACACGAAACATCCCCGGTGCAGCCAGTACCGCCAAGCCATCGGTCGTATGGTTCCAGAACGCAGCATTGTCGGCCAGAGTATGAAACTGCTCCAGCAGCGGCATCACTTCCCGCTTGGGGTACTTCTGGCGCAGCGACTCTTCCAACTCTTTTACCAGATTGCGAAAGCGGATCGGGTCTTGCACGTTGTCGGGATGCAGCCGGTGCGTCGTCTGGTACAGCGACAGACAAGGCACCTCCTTGTTATGCAGCAGAACGTCTGGGTAGTCATGGTTCAAAGAATTCATTGTGGAACCTTTCAAAAATGGAATTAAAAAACAGCTTTGAAGTGCTGCAGCATGAATAGATAAACAGATCTTACAGTCACGATAACCTGAATTTAAATCGTCAATACTATTTTTTATAAAAAATACGTTAGATTATAAAATACCAACAATGAAGAGGATTTTGTAAAACAAACTAAAGAATATGGGAATGTAACAGGGTTTTTTAAGATTTCTTTGCCTTGAGAAAAATAAAAGCTGTCTTTGTGTCAATTAATGATAGGTCGAATCTCAAGAAAGTAATTGGCATTCATCAATATTGATGATGGGTGTGTGTAACGATCCAGTAAAAACCTGTGCAGATGATAATGGAAAAAAGACACCATGAGCATCAAAATGGAAGGTGAGATCAGTTGGACAGCCCGCGCGTTGGTGCTGGATATTTTGCAGGGTATAAGCTATGGTCTCCGAAGCGAGCCACGCCTATGAACCTGTTTATGCTCTTCTGGGCAATAGCGTTAAAAGTGCCAGGTGGACAAATTGCAGGCTGGTATTGCGTTTTCGCTCGCAGCTCTTCCATAATCGCCGACATTTTTCCGACCATGAAAAATTCGTTTCATAATCCAGCACCTGGAAATGACTGTAAAAGTGTGCAGTTTACTTCTCCTGGCGATCTCGCGACCACCTCACCCAAACAAACCTGACTGCCTCGGTAAATGGTTGAGCTGTGTAGCCAGAATCAGTAAGCATGCTCAATACGCAGGACAGTCAGGATGCTTGGCGTTAATGCAACAATAGTGTCCTCTTAACGATTGATAACGTCTGCAAGGTTGTTGCTGCAATGGCGTGGGGCAATCCCAAGGTGTCAAGCAATATGTTGTTTGATTCCGGACGCTTTCTTGCCTGCATCGTAGCCTTTTTCCTCGGTGGTATCCGTATTTTTTACACTCTGGGTATCAACAATCGGCATACCTGGACATGCGTTGCAGCCAGCCCGGATACGGGCCTCTGATACCTGGTTTTTTTAAGAAACTGTCAAAGTAGTATGCGAATGTAATGGCGGTGTATCGGTTTTAAATCGCCGTTGACAATAGTCAACAGATTGGGAATTATGTTATGCATCCGTCGAGGTGGTGAACTTCATCATTTACGGCATCAACGGCGTCCTGCCAAACAAATTTGACCAGACCTTGGGCACTACTGCTAGGCTGGTGGAATAATGAAAGCAGTAATAGTAATTCAGTTTAAAGAGGATTAAAGATGGCTGGTGATTTTTTAGGTGTGCCACTACTGTTCATAGGATTTATCCTTATTGTTAACGCTATATGGCTACAGGGCAAGGTGGATACCAAGGATGTTGGAATCTTCAACCTGCTAGTTGGGATCCTCGCCACTATTGGCGCACTTTATTTCGGTTTGGTACAGAACAATTTTCCGCTGTCCGCCGGAGGTTTGCTGTTCGCCATGACCTATCTGTGGGTCGGTATCAACGCAGTTCGCGGCGCTGAAGATCAGCGTGCGCTGGGGTATTACTGCCTGCTGGTTGCATTCACGACTGTGTCTTATGCCATCAAGGCTTTTATGGATGGAGATCTGGGCTGGACCTTTGAATGGATCACATACGGCATTCTCTGGTACCTGTTCTACCAAATAATGACCAAGGGCAACACCAAACTCATGGGGATGACTATCGCGATGACATATTTTGTCGGTATCGAAGTCGCGATAACCGGTTGGATCTACCTGTACGGTTACTGGCCGTTCGGCAACTGGTGGCCACTGCAAATCACCGCCAGCTGATAAAGAAACGCAAATAAATCTCCGGGTTACAGGCGGCACCTCCCATTTTTCTCGATATCGCACAAGGCCAGGCACAAGAGTTTACTGGCTGCGCCGCCTACGGGAAAAACTTCAATCAGGCTGTCAGGTTGTCCTCAAACAGCTGCATCAGTCCCAAAATTTGGTAACAAACAGTCGGCTGATTGTGTGATGCGTATCCATGGCTGAGGGCGGAAGCTGATGGCCACCGGGCGCGGCGGATGATAAAAGTGAATATCCCCGGTGCAACCAGCACTACCAAGCTATCGGTCGCATGATTCCAGTCCAGAACGCAGCATTTCAGTCAGAGCATGAAACTGCTCCAGTAGTAGTAGCACTTCGTGCTTGGGGTACTTCTGGCTTTAGATAAACCGAACACTTTTATCGCCATTTATCTTTCTGTATTGAAACAATTATGATGTCCACAATAAAATGCGTACTTTGATAAAAATCATCAACTATGCCAAAGGTTGCGATATAGAAAACTGGTGAATATATTGAAAAAGCTTCATGGTTAAAATTCAGAGACAATTTCAGCCTCAAATCTACTTTCTTCAACATTTTTACCACAAAGTACGCACTTGCTGGATAAGCCGGAATCTTCCGGGTGTTAATCAATAAAAGGCAAAGGAACCAAATCTGAATGGACGTCGTTCTGAATCTGCTAAGTGAATCGCAGACTACCGTGGTCATGATCTTTGTCACAACCACTGAACTGCTTGGCATTGCGTCAGCCTGGCATGCGATAAACAAAGTTAGAACGTCCCAGGCGGCCGTCGCGTGGGCTGTTGGCCTCGTCGCGATGCCGATTTTGGCGCTACCGCTGTACTGGGTATTCGGACAGAAACAGTTTGCAGGTTATCGAGACGCCATTCGGCAGGTGGGTGAGCAGCACCAAGCTTCCGTCGAAGCGGTCCATCGTGAATTGATGACGGACAGAAACGCCGGCAGTGCAACGGGCGAGTCGCCGTTGGACGTTCTAGCAGACGTTCTTGATACACCATTGAGTTGTAACAATACTTTTCTATTGTTGATTGATGGCGAGTCTTTTTTTAACACGTTGTTTGAACAGATCCACAGCGCAAAAAGCTATATTTATATCGAATTTTACATTATCCGAGATGACAATATTGGCCGTGAGTTTGCAGAAGCTTTATGCAAACGCGCTCAGGCCGGAGTCACTGTGCGTCTGCTGTACGACGAAATCGGCTGCACGAAACTGACAAAGACATGGTTGCAGCGGGTCCGCGATGCCGGTGTGGACGTGTTGGCTTTCAATACGCGTCAGGGTTGGGCCAATCGTTTTCAATTGAACTTTCGCAACCACCGTAAACTCGTCGTGATCGATGGGCAGCGAGCGATCGTAGGTGGCCTGAATGTCGGTGACGAATATCTTGGTCGCATCTCCTGGGCTCCTCGCTGGCGGGACACGGCAATTCATGTTGACGGAGCAGTTGCCCGAAAAATTCAAGCCGTATTCGCCAGTGATTACTATTGGGCCACTCGACGGGATCTGCCGGAAGCTGTCTGGAGCACGACTGCCGAAGTACAAGTCGTTTCGGGTGATCAGCATGGAATGGCGGCGGTGTGCGCGACCGGCCCGACAGACGACCGTATGCGCGCTACCATGATGTTCGCTACCATTGCCGGCTGCGCTCGAAAGCGGCTGTGGATCAGTTCTCCGTACTTAGTCCCGGATGATTCCTGCATTACGGCGCTATCGATGGCTCGGGCAAGAGGCATCGATGTGAGAATTCTGATTCCCGAAAAGGCTGACTCCTGGCTCGTGTTCCTTGCCGGCTTCTATTACGAACAGCAACTCGAATCACTGGGCATTCCGGTATACCGTTATTGTTCCGAAGGATTCATGCACCAGAAGTGCATTCTGGCGGACGACAATCTGGTACTGATCGGATCAACTAATCTGGACAATCGCTCTCTGCACCTGAATTTCGAACTGATGCTGGCGGTAGCAGATCCCGGTCTTGTTCAGGAGGCAGCACAAATGCTGGAACAAGATTTCGCAGCTTCCGATAACATGAATGCGAGTCATGGTCGGCTGCGGCCATGGTACATCCGTACCGGGACCATTGTCGCCAGATTGTTTAGTCCGATATTGTAATTTCGGTATTACCAAATTTAGTGAGCTGCATATCTTTAACAATTAATGTAAACAGCTCTTCCTGTTGGGTCCATATTTATATGGGCCGCTTTGGTGTTAACTACTATGTTGTCTGTCATATGTGTTTAAAGCCCTAACAGACCACTGAAATGGGATATAAAATGGGATATATTCAAACGGATAAATTTTCGCAACATCAAGTCTGATTTTCCAGAAACAATTGTTGTCCCAGTGTGGCACGGGCTGATGCCGAGGTAGGAATTTCTTTCAGTTTGGCGATTTTTTCCAGCAACTGGCTCATACCTCTGCGGTTGGCAATCTGGATGGATAAACCGGGGCGTGCATTGAGTTCCAGTACCAGTGGGCCCAATTCCCGATCGAGCACAACGTCCACCCCCAGATAGCCTAGTCCGACCAGCTCATGACATTGCGCTGCCAGTGTCAGCAATTTATGCCAGTGAGGAATTTTGAGTCCACTGATGGCAACACCGGTATCCGGGTGTTGTTCAATTGGGTAATTTTGCCAGATAGCATGGGTGGTACAGCCGGTCATCATATCGATACCAGCACCCACTGCACCCTGGTGAAGATTGGCCTTGCCATCCGACATGCGGGTTGGCAAGCGTACCATGGAAGCGACTGGAATTCCTCTGAAGACGATGGTGCGAATATCCGGCACGCCACGGTAGGAAACTTCCTCAAACAGCGGATCAAACTTGACCCGGTATTCAATCAGCGCCTGATCGGGCTGGCCACCCAGGCTGTACAGGCCGCTGAGTATGTTGGAAATATGATATTCGATATCTTCCCCGGTCAGCAGGTCACCATTATTTTGCCGGTAACGATTATTGAGACGCCCGGTAATGACACAAATACCACTGCCTCCCGAACCATGCGCCGGTTTGATCACAAAATCTTCATGATCCTTGACGATCTCGGGAACGCGGCTGACATCATATTGGATTTCAATCACGCCATACAGCTCGGGTACCGCAATACCGGAAGCTGTCGCCAAATATTTGGTCCGCAACTTGTCATCCACCAGCGGATAAAGCGAGCGCTTGTTATAACGCAGAATAAAATCAGCATTGCGCTGATTCATACCAACGACTCCGCTCTGCTTGAGCCTTTCCCAGATTCCAAACATGATATTACGGCTTGTTCCGCGCAAATGCACGGAAACGCCAGAGTTCCATCAGTCGGTAGCCCGAGTAGCGCCCCAGTAGCAGGATTATGGCCAACACTACCAGCAACAGTTCTGGAAAGGCAAAGAACATGTACTGAAATTCATTGATATTCATGGCCAGATAACCTATCACCGCTACCAGCAGGCTGCCTGAAACCTGCTTGAATGCTTCAGCTGGACCAGCCTCTTCCCAGGTCAGTGACATACGCTCGATTGTCATCGTCATAATAACGATCGGGAACAAGGCCACGGACAACCCGGTCTCCAGCCCAAGCTTGTGCATGACCACGCTAACACCAGCGACCAGTAACACCACCATGGTCAACACCGCTGCAAGGCGAGGTACCAGCAGCAGTTTCAACTGTTCAACATAGGCGCGCAACAGCAATCCGAGACCGACAATCAGACAGAACAGAATCACGCCCCATAATAATTCTGTTTCGCGGAAAGCCAGTGCGATCAGGACCGGCATGAACGTGCCAAACGTCCGGATTCCGATGATGTTGCGCATGAATACCACCACTAAAGCGCCCAGCGGTATCATCAGCAACACTTTGTACACATTCTGGACATGCACCGGCAACGAGTACAGTGAAAAATCCATCAGATGGAAACCTCTTTCCGCCGAACGGGAGCCGGCAATATTGATGGTTTCCTGTAATGCACTGGCAACAGTATATTGAATGCTCGATTCTGTAGCGCCTTCAATTGAGAAGGCTCGATCATCGTCAATCTGCCACACAATGAAATTCGACGGCAATCCTTCCTGTCCATCCTTGATATTCAGTGAACGCCACTGTTTGCCATCATAAACCTGCAGAAAATGCTCCAGCTCCGAATATTCTTTGTTGTCCTGCAGGCGCAGGCCGCGAACGATACGGGAAGGAATACGAGCGCCGGCCAGTATCCAGCTCAGATTTTTTGCCAAATTACGTGTCCGGTTGATATGCTTCAGCAGCAATTTTAGCTCCGTCATGGATGCTGCTGCATTCAACTGTTCAATCACACGCTGCGAAAAAGAAACGGTATCGGCAGATTGCTGACGTGCCTTATCCAACAGTCCTTGAATCACCGGGGCCAGGTTTTCCGGATACTCCGGGGCCTTCGGATAAACTGGCACCACATCCGGTTTTTGTACAGCTCCCTCGTTTTCAAATAATACAACCCGGTAAAACAGTAACTGCTTACCCTGCGCTCTTCGTTTAGCCCAGTGCGCAACACGACCGGCATTATCCTGCTCGATTGCCAGCCCATAATCCGCACTGACAAAATCCTCATCAAGAATGGAATAACCGGGAGGGTTAAGCGGAAGCGGCAGGGTTACCTTGATCGCGCTGTCAGATTTGGCGCGAAAGCTGATACGCGCTTCAATATCCCATACCTCTGCCTGTTCGGAAGCAGTCAAAGGCAGGCCAATTACAGCAACCTTGTAATAGGCCAGTCCCAGTCCTATGAAACACAGTATGAAAGCCAGCAAATAAAGATGCAGTTTTCTCATTCAGGCTGCCTGGAATCAGTTGGTTCATCACTCTTCTTTTTCTTTTTGACGTGACCGCACACTGCCTTGGTGAGATAGGCACGCGCAGGATCAACCAGTGCATAACCGGCCAGCGCCTTGCGCCCGAGCAATACCGGATAATTCAAGGCACGGCGATCAATCAAATCAAACTCGGTTTCCCGAACCTCATCTGCCAGACAGATCTCCATGGAAATCACCGGGCGTTCCTGAGAAGGTCCGTCGTGCTGTTTGATTTTAAGCATCCGGGTCAACGGGCGCTCAATCTCGACAGAGCGTTCCCCGGAACCCTTCCTGAAATCAAAGGTAAATTTAACCCATGGCTTGCCATTTTTTCTGAATACCTCAATATCGCGAGCGCTCATGGAAGCAGTATTAGCGCCGGTATCGACTCGTGCAGGCATCTTGATTCCCCAAGGTTCCAGGCGGATAAATTCAACCCAGCCAAGAATTTTTAGGGAATCCGGGGTCTCGGCAGATTTTTCTGCCCAGGTGGCACCATAAGGCAATAGCAGCAAAACTGCAGACAAGATGTACAAGATCTGTCTGATTAAACGAATAGTCATCGGGGTTTCTGAATTTTTGTAATAGTTAAAGAATCACTCTCGGTAACCGGATAATTCTGACAGATAAAATTAACGTGGGTTGTCAGTCTCTGGATGAGCGGGTGAAGGGAATCGAACCCTCGTCGTAGGCTTGGGAAGCCTCTGCTCTACCATTGAGCTACACCCGCATGTTAGAATGGATTGCTTGGTTTAAAGTCTACCTTACCTTGGGTACTTTTTAAATATTATGCAACTCATAATCAACGGACAGCAACAAAGTTATGATGGCCCGCTGAATATACAGCAACTGGTTGAACACTTGTCGCTGCAGAACAAGCGCATAGCCATTGAACGCAACGGTGAAATCATCCCCCGCAGCAGTTTTCCCGAACAAATCCTCAATGATGGGGATCAACTGGAAATTATTGTGGCAGTTGGTGGGGGCTGATTATTAAAATTTGCTTTGATCCTGTCCCCAACTAACACAAAACAACCACTGACACACTTATGGACACGCTCGTCATTGCTGGTAAAAGTTATACTTCCCGTTTACTGCTGGGGACGGGAAAATACAAGGATTTTACTGAAACCCGCGCTGCAGTTGATGTCAGTGGCACACAAATTATCACCGTAGCCATACGTCGTACCAATATCGGGCAGAATCCCGATGAACCCAACCTGCTGGATGTACTGCCTCCCTCACAATTTACGCTCCTGCCCAATACCGCCGGCTGTTACACGGCAGCAGACGCCGTTCGCACGCTACGCCTGGCACGCGAACTGCTCGACGGACATGCGTTAGTTAAACTGGAAGTGCTGGGCGATCAGAAAACGCTGTTTCCCGATGTGGTGGCAACGCTCGAAGCAGCCAGAATTCTGGTCAAGGATGGTTTCCATGTCATGGTCTATACATCGGATGATCCCATCGTCGCCAGACAACTGGAGGATATCGGCTGTGCCGCCATCATGCCACTGGCCTCGCTGATTGGTTCCGGCATGGGCATCCTGAATCCCTGGAATCTGCAGATCATCATTGACAAGGTCAAAGTGCCGGTTATCGTTGATGCTGGCGTCGGTACTGCATCGGATGCCGCCATTGCCATGGAGCTCGGCTGTGATGGTGTACTGATGAATACGGCTGTAGCCAGCGCCCGCAACCCGATACTGATGGCCTCGGCCATGCGCAAAGCAGTTGAAGCAGGACGCGAAGCCTGGTTGGCCGGACGCATGCCGAAGAAAATTTATCAGGCCACGCCAAGCTCCCCGTCAGAAGGCATGATTACCGGATCGCCGCATTCTGCTGCAAACAATTAAGCTGCAGCAACGCTTCTTCAGGAAACCGATTTTTGTCTTCTCACCCTCCTATTCGCAGCTATGTGCTCCGCCAGGGGTATTTTTCCCATGCACAGCGGCACGCTTACGAATCCCTGCTGCCGCGTTACGGTATTCCATTCTCGGAAAACCCGATTGATCTCGATTCGATTTTTGGACGTACCGCACCAAAAATTCTGGAAATCGGATCAGGCATGGGGGAAACCACTGTCGAGATTGCTGCCCAGCATCCGGAAAAAGATTTTGTGGCCATTGAGGTTCATGCACCCGGAATTGGCAGCCTGCTTGATCGTATCGAGAAACACGGCCTGACCAATCTGCGGATTATTCCGCATGATGCCAAACTGGTTTTGCAACACATGCTTGCTGGTGAATCACTGGATGGGATCCACATTTTTTTCCCGGATCCGTGGCCCAAGGCACGCCACCATAAGCGCCGCCTGATCCAGTCGGATTTTGTCTCGCTGCTGTGTAACCGGCTGAAACCTGGTGGTTATCTGCATATCGCCACCGACTGGGAAGACTACGCCATTCATAGCCTGCATGTTTTAAGCAGCGAGCAGCGGCTCATCAATACTGCCGCTGACTATTATGCCCCCCGCCCCGCATACCGGCCACTGACCAAATTCGAGCAACGTGGCATGAAGCTCGGCCACACCATCCGCGACCTGATATTCACCAAAGCTGCCTGAACAATCCTCCTTGCGATTGTGATTACCGACACTTGGTAGAAAATATTTTTGCATGGTTGAAAAACAGCAGAACCGATGGCTCCAGCACCAATGCGCAGGCAATGCATAACCACACTGTTGTTGGCCACCAGAGAGCGCTAGTGCTGAGGAGTTGAGCCGGTCACACCCCTGATTCCACAGGCCAACATCGCACAACGCAGTTTCGATCTTTTGATTCAGCACTTCGCGGTGGTGCGCGCCGTGTTCACGCAGAGGTAATTCCAGATTGCGGAGGACTGAGAGCGGAAATGGATTCAGTTTCTGGAAAATCATACCAATGCGCCGGCGCAGTGCCCGCACGTCTAGATCGGGATCGAGCACGTCTGTCGTTTCAAACTGGATACGCCTCGTCACCCGTGCAATCGTCGCGTACTGCTGCCGGCACGCGTCGGTCGGCGTACACATCCGAAAAGTAGAATTCGCCACCGTCTTTCAGCAGGTATTGCACACCGCGCAGTACCGCATCCTTGTCAGGCGACAGGTTGACGACACAATTGGAGACGATCACATCGAAACTACCCGGTTCCAGGCTGAGTTCATCCAGGCGCTCAATATAGCCGTGCAAAAGCGCACATTATCGTAACCGAGGGATTGCACATGGAAAGCCTTGTGTTTTACGACTACAGCGAGTTGCTCGTCAGTCATGTCGATGCCGATCCCCTCGCCCGTCCGTCCTACCAGTTGCGCCAGAGCATACACATCGCGTCCTGAGCCACATCCGAGATCGAGCACTCGGCAACCTTCCAACAAGGGCGGACAAACCAGGCCACAGCCGTAATAGCGCGATAGCACTTCCGGATGGATGAGCTCAAACACAGGCTTGAGCCAGGCTGGCATCTCTCTGATATCGCAGCAGGTACTGGTTTTGAGATCACCAGTATGCTGTAATTGGCGACTGTAATAATCTTTGACTGAGTCTTGAACGATGTTGTGCATGATAAATGTCCTGGTAATTGAGTGCGTTATTGGAATTGGTCGTTGTAACGAATGTGGTTCTTACACTCACCTCAAACTGAATCGGGCCCAGTAAAAGAAAAGTAATCGGCTCATACTGGTAGATCAAATGTTTGCCAAGAGCCCGCGGGCCAGCTGGTCACCTGCGTGACTAGATGAGATCGAATCTGGTTATCCGGGCACTGTTCCGTTGTTCCGTGCAATTGATGAAAAACTTCCGGAGCAAGGCTTAATTCTTCACTTGGATCGTGGTAGCCAATATTGCTCACATGATGACCAGCACATATTAAAACAATTTGGTTTGGTCGCGCCTCCATGAGTGGCAAGGGAGATTGCTGGGATACTCAGTTTAATATGGTATGGAATGCCTGGCTTGATCTGACCTGTGTTGGGATTGGCGAAGTAGTGCCTTTGCGTTGACCTGTCGATCTGGCCCAGGCATTCCCCGAGCGTTGCCGGGCCCAATACATGTGACCTAATAGGAGCTTTGAATTGCACCGTGAGTGTCCTGTCCGGTAAGTGGGTTGGTAATGCGCCAATCCTGACTGAGGAGTATAAAATATGGACGGCACATTGATTCAGAATGAAGTTATTCTTGGCGTTGATACCCATTTAGATACACATGTTGGTGTAGTCATTAACCACCAGGGTAAAGTGATAGGTACACTTACCTCCATACCGACTAATAGAGCAGGTTATCTAAAATTGCTAACATGGGCACGTTCTCTTGGAAATATACAACGTGCAGGTGTTGAAGGAACAGGAACATATGGCGCTGGTCTTACCCACCTATTGCGCGAGGAGGGTATTGAGGTATGGGAAATAAATCGTCCTGATCGTGCCAGGCGTAGACTTCAAGGGAAGTCTGATCCGACTGACGCTGAAAGTGCAGCACGAGCAGTTCTTTCTGGTAACGCAACAGCAGTCCCAAAGTCACAGTCGGGTGTAGCTGAGGCACTGCGTATGTTATCGGTTGTCAGGCGTAGTGCAGTCAAGGCGAGGACGCAAACAATAAATCAGCTCAGATCGCTATTAATCAGCGCACCAGATGATATGCGCGAACGGCTCTGGAAAACCAAACCGGAACAGTGCGTAGCGGGCTGCGCGCGACTTTGAAAGGCAGATGGCAGTGTTTTGCTTAAAACATTATGCAACACTTTGTTTGTTGACCAGGCGCTGGTTAATGCTTTCAGCAGAACTAAAAGAACTTGATGCGACGCTTGATCATTTGACGAGTCAGTCGGCGAAACGTCTTCGGAGCCAGTTTGGAGCCGGGCCACAAACGGCAGCGGTACTTGTTGCTGTAGCAGGAGACAATCCAGAACGTTTGAGAAATGAGGCAGCATTAGCTGCATTATGCGGAGCAAGTCCATTGCAGGCGTCTTCGGGAAAGACTATCCGCCATCGATTAAATTGAGGAGGTGATCGGTCTGCAAACAATGCGCTATGGATCATCGCGATGGTACGCATGCGCAGTGAGCCGAGAACTTAAACCTATGTGACACGACGTACAGCTCAAGGGATGTCAAATAAGGAAATTCAGCGTTGTCTGAAACGGTACATTATTCGTGAACTGTATCCGCTTATTCTCGCAGATTTGTCAGATGCGGCCACAATTACTTGACATAGGAGCGTCAACGCCCCTAGCGGAAACTTCTGGAGAATCTTCGAAACCGGATTGGTACAGCATCGGAAATTCAGAATACGATTACAAGTAAAACAGGAAAGACTCGGTTATCTATCGCCAGTAGAATTTAAATAACAATGTTATGCAAATCTGATCGCCGCTTAAACACATGGACTCCATTTTTGACAACACACCTCACCCGTTGGCTGTGTGGTGAAGTATGAACGCTCTCACAACCTCTTTTTTTCATCTTCCACAACGGGCTGATAACCTCGGTTTCTCAGATTTTGAACGGCCTCCTCAATTTCATCGGCCGCAACATTGAGCATCCGCAGCGCTGTCACCCCAAGGCTCAGACTCGATTCAATTGTTTCCGGGTAAGCATGGGCAGCACCGGCCGCTAGCAAATGCCGGCTGGTTTCCAGGTCCCGTACCCGTACAATCACCGGAACATGGGCACTGGTTCTTTTTATATAGATCATGGCACTTAATGCGGTGCTCTTGATATCAACTGCCAGCACGATCAGAGACGCCCGCTCCACCCGAATGGAGGCCAGTAATATGGGATCGGCAATATCACCGAGCCAAACCGCATGTCGATCCGCCCGGCCCAGGGCCACCCGTCGGGGATCCGTATCAAACGCCACAAACGGTATACCGCATGCATGCAATAAAATAGCAATCGTACGCCCCATGCGCCCGTAGCCACCAATTATCACGGAACGCTCGGCCGCTTGCGGCAACTCGGCTGCCTCCTCATCAGATGGCGGTGGAGTCTTAGTCAAGAAAGTAGCGATGGCATCATTGAAGCGGATCAGCACAGCACCCAAAACCATCGACAGAAGTACGGATGATATCGCGATCTGACCAAGCCCGATGTCAATCACACCAGAATCAAGTGCAATTGCAATGAGGGCAAGCCCGAACTCACCACCCACACTCAACATCAGTCCCGTGCGCCACATCATTCGGGCATCAACTCCAATCCCGCGTACCAACGCGGCAACAATCAGGATCTTGCTGATCAAAATAAGCAAGGCACCTAGCAGTGTCCACTGCCAGATAGGTGGTATCGCCACCGGGTTGAAACGCATGCCAATACCAATAAAGAAAAGGCCCAGCAACACATCCCGGAACGGGCTGATACTAGACTCAACCTGATGGCGAAACTCTGTTTTACCCAGAACAAGGCCGGCAAGGAATCCACCGAAGGCCAGTGACAAGCCCAAGCTGTTAGTAATCCATGCGGCAAACAGGGCCACCAGCAACACGGCCAGCGTAAATACCTCAACTGACCTGCGTTCAGAAATAATCTGAAAAAATGGGGATAATAGCCAGCGCCCGACGATGAACACCAGAATGAAAGCCAACACCGCTTTGGCAAAAGCCAGAGCCAGGGATCCAGCCAGCACATCGGCGGCCACGGATACACCTAGAACCGGGATCACCACCAGAAATGGAACGGCAGTGACATCCTGAAACACTGACATGGCCAGACCCAGACGGCCGTGGGGCGTATTTACCTCACCTTGTTCAGTGAGCAGGCTGGCAATAATAGTGGTGGAGGACTGGGCAAACACCGCACCAAACACGAATGCTGCAATGATGGGAAGCCCGGCAAGCCAGGTAACAACGCCCACCACCAGGGTGGTAAGCACGACTTGCCCGGTACCCAGTCCGAGAACCCGGGTTCTCAGCGCATCCATTTGCGGCAGGGAAAAGTTGAGCCCAATGGTAAACAACAAGAAAACAACACCGAACTCCGCGAGCGATTCCAGCCCGGGCATGGAGACCACAGGCCCAGCTGTATGGGGCCCCAGCAGGATTCCAACCAGTAGGTAACCCAGGCTGGTGGGGATATGCAGCCGCTGAAAAACTACCACCACAGTGATGGCAACGGCCAGCAGTAGAATAATCTGAACGAGATACTCCATCATGGCTGGAGTTTACCGTGCAAGGCCTGCCATAGGCTACTACAACAAGTGGAACCAAATAGTTGGATACCCTAGTACCGAAGTTAAAGAGTTATCTGTTCAGTCCCGGATGATTATATAGATAAAACTCGTTATCCGCTGTTCATGGCGCGAGCTGTCATGAGAGAGCTGATAGAATCCTTCAGGCCATCCGGGAGAGCCATGAAATGATATAGCTTTACATAAGAATGCTCGTACTACACCAGCGATACGGGCTGAAATTGCCGCAAGCGTTG
>NZ_QRCA01000014.1:0-2321 GCF_009833115.1 Nitrosomonas sp. GH22 | reverse complement strand
TTTGTTTTCTAGTTTAAGCCGCCGGATTTCTTCCTGCTCCGGTGTCAGTTTCCCATTACCGCGGAATGCCTGACCATTAGTATCCGCCTGGCTCTCCCTGATCCATCGCCCAAGCATGTTAGCCCTGATTTCCAGGCTTCTGGCAGCTTCTGCTATCGTTAATCCCTGATCCAGTACCAAGCTGATTGCATCCAGCTTGAATTCCTTTGTATAGTGTTTCCTAGGCTCCATTTCATCCTCCAATTAAGACTATTTTCTCTTAACTGGAGTGTCCGGGTCTATTAGACCATATCAACTTGATACAGTTACTGCCAAGAATGATCAGTGCCAACAGCCTCCTCGGCAGCTTACGCTTAGCCATTTGGTTAGGCACTTGGGCTCGTATTGATCCAAAACAACCCCATTGGCACTTAGGTCCTTTAGCGATCGCACCTCAATGGCAATACAAAGGTGTTGGCACACAAATGATTGAGTTCACCATCAACCAATGTGCGGCAAAGGAGCATCTATATTTAGAAACCGACAAACAAAGCAATGTGGACCTCTATCAGCGCTTTGGCTTTAAGACCCTGGCCACACCCACTATTTTAGGTATTCCCAGCTGGGTGATGATTCGCTCAACCTAAACACGCAGCGGAACTGCCGCTTAGGTCAAGCTATTGAGAGTAATCTTGCTATCGAAGTGCTTGCTGAGCTATCGCATCGGCGAAAAACTCATACGCACCTGCCAGGATGAACTGTACACCGATGGCCACCAGGATCAAACCAAAAAAGCGCAGTAATATCTTCTGACCAAGAGGGCTAAGCAGTCCTTGGACGCCTTGCGACAACAAGAGCACGACCCAGAGCACCATCGTCAAGACCACGATCGCCGTCAAAGCGACAGACAGGTTCTTCCAATAGGGCTCGGCAAGCGCAATGGTGATCACGGTGGTGATCGCTCCGGGTCCGGCAACGAGCGGCATGGCGATGGGCACAAAAATCTTGCTTCGACGTTCGTTGTGAGTGAGTGACTCCTGCTGGACACTCGAAGTACGGCCTTGCAGCATCGTCAGCCCCATCAGCAGGATCACCAATCCGCCACCACAACGAAACGCGGAGATGGAAATACCGAAAATGTCTAGCATCCAGTTCCCCGCGACGGCGGCGGCGAACAGGATGGTGAAAACAGAAATCGCCGCTAGCAAAGCGGATTTCCGTCGCTGCGTCCTGTCGAGACCATCGACCGCTTGCAGGAACACAGGAACTGCAGAAAGTGGGTTGGCAATCGCAAGCAATGCGACAATCGCCTGTATGTACTGGTCCATTGGGTTGATCATTCTAATAGAATCGTTGCAGCAGTTTTCGGGGGACTACGTGTCAGCGAAGGGGAGCACAAGCGTTCGGTTGTTGCCATCCCTGCTTTCCAGCTTCACAAAGCCATGGTGCCGGTAGACGCATCGAACTCGTCATCCTTTGCAACTACAACCAATGCAAACACACTGATATCGAGTTGCCGAACCTTGTAAACTGCGTCGGCCAAAAGAGATCGCGCAAGCCCGATGCCTTGATAGAATTGGTCAACCGCTAATCGGCCCATCATCACGATGGGAACCACAGGGTATCGCGGCAGCCGCCTCAAAAGGACATTCGATAGTCGGTAAGACTAACCGAACCGGATGATATGGTCTAATAGACCCGGACACTCCAGTTAAGAGAAAATAGTCTTAATTGGAGGATGAAATGGAGCCTAGGAAACACTATACAAAGGAATTCAAGCTGGATGCAATCAGCTTGGTACTGGATCAGGGATTAACGATAGCAGAAGCTGCCAGAAGCCTGGAAATCAGGGCTAACATGCTTGGGCTATGGGTTAGTCGGTGGAAGGCGGAAACTAATGCAAGAAGTCCGGGATAAAGTGAAACACACCGGAAGAAGTACAAGGTGACGACGGACAGCAATCACCCGTTGCCAGTGTTTGAGAACCAATTGAATCGGCAATTTACGGTTGCCAGACCGGATCAAGTCTATGTTTGCGACATTACCTGCATTTGGACTCAGGAAGGCTGGCTGTATCTGGCGGTTGTCATCGATTTGTTCTCCCGAAAGGTGGTGGGCTGGAGTATGAGCTCACGGATGAAAGCAACACTGGTTTGTGATGCATTACGAATGGCGATCTGGCTACGCCGGCCACCGCCTGGCCTGATCGTGCATTCGGATCGTGGGTCGCAGTATGCTAGCAAAGCATACCGCAATCTACTGAAAGCATACGGTTTTATTGGCAGCATGAGTCGTCTGGGAAATTGTTGGGATAATGCGGTTGCGGAAAGTTTCTTTGGCAG